>CAZTFZ010000028.1:7651-15420 GCA_964613105.1 uncultured Porphyrobacter sp.
TCATCGACCGAGCTGATCATCTTGGAATTGATCTCATAAGCGCGTTGGGCTTCGATCATTTCGACCAATTCCTCGACGACATTGACGTTGGAGGCCTCGAGCATCCCTTGGCGGATTGCGCCGCGACCATTGAGGCCAGCCACGCCAACCTCCGCTGCACCGCTAGCGCCTGTTTCGATCAAGAAATTGTCGCCTATTGCCTGTAAGCCAGCTGGATTCACAAAGCTGGCAATGGTCAGCTGACCCAGTTCAGCAGGCGCAGCGTCGCCGTCGATGCTGGCGCTGACCGTACCATCAGGCGAAATTGTCACGCTGGATGCGCCAGCGGGCACTTGGATAGCGGGCTGCACGGCAAAGCCCTGTGCAGTGACCAGCTGACCCTCGGCGCTGAGCGTAAAATTGCCCGCGCGCGTATAGGCCAGCTGGCCACCCGGCAACTCAACCTCGAAAAGCCCGGGACCATCGAGCGCGAGATCGAGCGCGTTGCTTGAATTGTTGAGAGTGCCTTGATTGTTGAGCCGAGTGGTTCCTTGAACGCTGACGCCATTGCCAAGGTTGAGGCCAATCGCATAATCTGCGTCGCCTGCGCCGCGTTGGCCTGCGACGCGTATCTCTTGGTAAGCGAGCGTTTGAAAATCCGCGCGGTCGCGCTTGAAACCAGTCGTGCCAATATTAGCAAGATTGTTGGCGATGACCCGCATCCGCGTGTCTTGGGCTTCAAGACCTGTGCGGGCGACGTGGAGGGCAGCTGATGGCATGGCTTAGGTGTTTCCTTGTTTGTGCGGCGCTCGGTTTTTCGCGCGCTGAAATGGGGCAGATCTGAGCGATTAGCCGCGCAGAGACATGAGCCTTGCGCCGGTCTGATCGAGTTCATCGGCGGTGGAGATAATCTTGGCGCGCTGCTCAAAGGCGCGTTGTGCCTCGATCATATTGACCAGAGTGGTCGCGGTGTTGACGTTGGAACTTTCAAGCGCCCCAACCTCAATTCGAGCGGTCGGATCATCGGGCAAAATGCCGTCATCAGGCACGCGCATCCAGCCTTCAATATCCTTGTAAATCTGGCTCCCCTCAACGCTAGCGAGTTTCATCCGGCCAATCACCAAAGGCGGGGCATCGGGGGCTGCAGGATCGCTGGCGAGCAGGCTGCCATCCTCGGCAATGGAGATTTGCGAGGTGAGCGGGACAGTGATCGGCCCAGCATTGCCCATGACTGGCAAGCCATCGCCATTTTGGAGCACGCCATCGGCGGTGATGGTGAGGTCGCCGCGCCGCGAATAGACCTCTGACCCATCGGGGGCTTGCAAGGCCAGCATCGCTGAACCGCGCATCGCAATATCGAGCGAGCGGCCCGTTTGATTGATAGTGCCAGCGCCAAGGTCGGCTCCTTTGACGCTGCCCTGCGCCATTGCCCGCGCTTCCCAAGAGGAGCCTTTGATTGTCACAGGAGTGACGGCAAATTCCTCTGCCTTGAACCCAGTGGTCGAAGCATTGGCGAGATTGTTGGCCACCACGCGCTGCTGGTTGGCAGCGGCTTTCATGCCAGTAAGGGCGGTGTAAATGAGCCGATCCATTGCGCTTACCTCTGCAGGTTGATGACCGTTTGAGAGATCTGCGTTGCGGTATCGATGGCCCGCGCATTGGCTTGGAAATAGCGCTGAGCGCTGATGAGCCCGACCATTTCCTCAGCCAGATCAACATTGGACCCCTCGGTCGCGCCCGACAGAATATTGCCAGCACGACCAATGCCCGGTGCTTCAAAGGATGGCGCGCCTGAAAGGCCGGTCGATTCCCATTTGGTCTGGCCGATGGCGCGAAGCCCGTCAGGCGCCACAAAATTGGCAATGGCGATCCGGCCAATGGCATTGGTCTCGCCATCGTCATAAGAGGCAAGCACGACGCCATTGCTTTCGACCGTGACGTTGGACAATTCAGAGCCTGCTCCATTGGCAAGTGGGACCACTGCATCGCCCGGGGTTGTGCCGGTTAGATTGCCATCAGTATCGGTCGGGAAAACCTGCAGGCGCTGGTTGAAGAAATCCATCAAATTGCCGTCTCCATCGATTTGGAGATTGCCATTGCGAGTATAAAACAGCTCGCCATTTTCGGGGTTTGCCGTGGTGAAAAAGCCATCGCCATCAATCGCCAGATCAAGGCTGCGGCCTGTTTGCTCGATTGAGCCCAAGGAAAAGTTCTGGCTGATCGAGGCAACGGTGGAGCCGATCCCCCGAGCAAGGCGCGGATTGGCGGCCGAGCCATTGGCAACAATATCAGAAAATTGCGTGGTCGATTTCTTAAAGCCGATTGTCTCGGCATTGGCGATATTGTGCGAGATTGCGCGCAGATCGGTCTCGGCGTTTTTGAGACCGTTGAGCGAGATTGAGAATGAAGACATATGCGTTCCTTTAAGGCGTTGGTTGAGGGCTTTTGGGGTGCAGCTTAAGCTGGTGTCTGCACCGCAATGAGAGCGTCGAGCTTGGTCGAAATCTCTTCCAGAGTGGAATTGGTGGTGGTGTTGCCAGCAAGGGCAGAGAATTGCGCAAGCTGGGCGAGCATGTCGGTGTTATCAACCGGCTCCAGCGGGTCTTGCTGTTCCAATTGAACGGTCAGCAAGCGCAAGAAATCAGCCTGACCCAATGCGTCCAAATTCTCACCGCTCGTGCGCGTTGAAGGCGCGTTAAGCTGGTCGAGAATGGCCGGGGTAACAGAGGTATTCGTTCCCTCTGAATTGGTGCTTGTTAAAATATCCATGATTTATCCGCTCCTCATTGTTTCGAGCATTAATTGCTTTGCGGTTTGCAGCGCTTCAACCAGGTTTTGATATTGGCGAGCGCTCTCCATAATCTCGATCATCTCGCCGCTTTGATCGATGGAAGCTTCCCAGACATCACCATTGTCATCGGCAAAGGGGTGGTCGGGATCGTGCCTTTTAACCGGCGCTGTGTTGGACTGAATAACGCTGCTGACGCGCACGGTTGATAGGCCGGAGGCGCGGTCTAGCTCGCTTTGGAAAACGGGCCTTAAGGCGCGGTATGCCTCTTCCTCGCTGCCTGCCACAGACCCAGCATTGGCAAGGTTTGAGGCAGCGGTGTTGATCCGCACCATCTGGGCTGACATGCCGCGTTCTGCGACTTGGAATAGGGTCAGTTTCTCGCTCATTGCGGCCTCGTTTTCCTATTCGCCTTTCAGCGCGCGTTTGACGGTATCAACCTTGCCTTGGACAAAGCTGAGAGTGGCGGAATAGGATAAAGCGTTTTCGGCAAAGGCGAGCTGTTCATTGCCCAGTTCCACCGTGTTTCCATCGGCAGAAGGCATGACAGGCACTCGGTATTTCATATGCCGATCGAAGGCGGTTGTTTGGCTCGCACCGTTCGTGCGGGCATCCAAAGCTGCGCCAAAATCAATGTCGCGCGCCTTGTACCCTGGGGTCGCAGCGTTCGCGATATTGGAGGTGAGCACACCCATCCGTTGCGAACGCAATTCGAGCGCAGCGCCATGTATTCCAAACAATCGTTCATTCATCATGTTGCTCCCGCGCTTGGCTCTTGGTCAGCGTCCCGATGCTTGCTTTTCGCAGGCCTGCTTTTTCAAAGGGACTATCAAGGCTTTTCATTTCAATAGTGAAACCAAAGCAAATGATGTGCCAAAAGCAAAAATAATTGAAAAACAGTTGCTTATAGCGGTTTTGGCAAGGCGTGCGGCAGGACCTTGCCGGTCGAGCGGCAAATATTGTTCGTTCTTGGCCCGCTTCCCTAAATCTTGGTCGATCGCGGTCGTTCTAAGGGTGAATCTAGGGATACGGGAATGGATAGCTTTCATCTGATTGATCCGACTGGCGCATTGCTGGTCGTAGGCGGCACTGGTCTTGCCACCCTTGCCCGTTCAGGCGTGACTGATTGCGCTGTTACTTTTCGCCAAATCTGGGCCTTGACCAAGCCGAGCTTTAATCTTGGCAAAGCGCGTGCAGAATTGGCTCGGCCAACGGCGCGGTTGGAAAAGGATGGAGTGATCCGGTTTGCGCCCGGAGATCTGTCTGACCCTGCTGTGGCCGATGCTGCCAATGCACTCTCCCGAACGCGCAGCGTCGCGAAGATGTGGGCGACGCATGAGCGCCACGAAACGGAGCGCAAAGCCGTTGGCGAGAAAGCTTATGCAACACTAGAGCAAGCAGCGGAACTTGCGCCTTTGTTTGGCCTTGCAGGCACATTGATATCGCTTAGCTTTTTGTCACCTGCAGCGCTTGGCAATGGTCAAGAGGGCGTGATGCAAGCGATGTCTTTGGCAGTGGTTTCGACACTGTACGGATTGCTGCTTGCGCATTTGGTTTTGATGCCGCTTGCTGGCGCGATTGCAAGGCGTCATGCCCATGAAGGGACCGCCCGCGACGAACTGATTGCTTGGCTCGCCGATCATGCAGAGCCTGTATGCCCGCCCTGTCGGGAAGACATCCCAATTTCACGGCAGAAGGCAGCATGAAAACTATACGGACGCCTGCTTGGCAAGTGATCATTGCTGACCTTGCTTTGATCCTATTCCTCACAACCCTTGCTGGTGCATCTGCTAGCGAAGATATTGAAAATGGGGTCGCTCAAAGCGCGCCCGTTAGCTTGGCCAAGGATGAGCCAAGCATTGCCTCAAGTCAGTTGATCTATCGCCCAGTAGCAGGCGCGCCAGCCTTTGCCGATTGGATTAAGCAAGAGGTTGCTGACCCTAGGTTACAAATCACCATACATGCCGCCTATTCGGACGTTGGCGACGATAAATTGGTGGTTGCTCAAGCGCTGAAACTGCTGAACGAGGCAGGCAATGCTGGCTTAGATCCTAAGCTTGTTATGCGTCAGTCAATGGCATCAGATGTCTATGCGACTGCCAATTTCGAGCGCTTACCCTAAAATCGATGCGCTGCCGCTGGGCAAGAGTGTTGCGGCTGGTTGCGAGGGTTTAGGCTTCTTTGATGCAGTTGCGGCCAGAATTTTTTGCATCGTAAAGCGCAGCGTCGGCCTTGGCTAAGGCTTCGCTTTTGTTTGCTGCGCTCATCACATCTGCAATGCCGCCTGAGAAAGTCACTTGTCCGATTGGCGCGCGCTTGCGTCGCGCCACAAATTTGCGCTGAGATAAGGCTTCGCGTGCCGCGTTCAATTCTGTCAATGCACTTACTTTATCAAGTCCCATAAACAGAACCAC
The DNA here is from genome assembly GCA_964613105.1 of uncultured Porphyrobacter sp. Lineage (GTDB taxonomy): Bacteria > Pseudomonadota > Alphaproteobacteria > Sphingomonadales > Sphingomonadaceae > Erythrobacter. Next base: position 12,833 of record CAZTFZ010000028.1, read on the forward strand.
AAACTCCTCTCCGCCGTGACGCGCGACAAAGCTATCGCCGCTTGTGTGTTGCGCCAAAATATCGGCGATCGCGCGCAGCAGATTGTCGCCAGTTTGATGTCCGAAATCGTCATTGACCCGCTTGAAATGATCAATGTCACAGATCGCGACATGCAGAGCTGTGCCTTCTTTCTGAGCTGTCTCGTAACAGTGATCGAAATGGCGTTCAAAGGCTCGGCGATTGGGCAATGCGGTCAAGTGATCGGTGTTGGCTTGGCGGCGAGCATCAGACAAATCCTCGCGCAAATTGGCGGTTTCTGATTGGCTCTTTTCGATCATCCCCTCAATCCGTTTGAGTGTGTCGAGCATAGCGTGCGACAAGCTGATCACGGGGCTTTGTTCTGAACCTTTTGCGCTGTCGTTTTCAGAAGGGTGAGTTGCATTGGCAACATGCTGAGCCATTTCCTCTCGAAACTCGCCAGTCTGCGTCTGCGTTTTGTCGATCGTTTGGGAAAAGCTTGCGATGACGCTTTCGAGCTTTGTGCCAAGCGCATCAATCGCTGAATGTTCAGAATTAGTGCCAAGCCAATTGGGCATCACGCTATCGAGCCAGTCTTGGGTCAACGCCTTTCCTTGACCTAGGCGCGCATGGATTTTGGAAGCAAGTAGCGGATCGCTTAGCGAGGTTGAGACTTGAGCCGCCGCGAGATTGGCAGCCGTCACATCCAAGCCGTGCTGGATTACAAAACTCTTGATTGCCTCCAGCGAAGCTTCGCGTTCTCGGTCAGATTTTGCAATAGGCACGGCGGCATCATCATCACCGCTGGTATTATCATAGGCCCCAATAACGCCTAGTGAAAAATCAGACTGGTTCGGGTTTTCCATCTGCATCCTCCGTCTCAAACTCTGTGTCTGACCCCATCCCATAAGGTCCCGCCTTCGGTGCGCTAAAGTGCGCGTTTGCAGGCGTCTCAAGCAGCCCTATGCGAGCGGGCCTTAAGGACTGCGCCGCAAAGCCATAGGTACGTTTGCTTGGTCATTTCCTTTGCGCCGTGCTGGCATGGAGCTTGCAGACACTGTCTTGTGGGAATCCGAGGGGCTGGGAAGAATCAGCCGCTTGTGTTGCCAAATTTGGAACTGAGCCTTTTGGGATGGAAATCCGAGTGGCTCGCATGACAAAAGGACTGTCCCAATGGACCTGAAATATGCGCAAGCCGGACCTTCTGGCGCTTGGTCGTTTCGATCGGAGCTAGTTCGCGAGAAGGCCTGGTCTTGGCTTGCGACAGCCTTGCTGGGGCTGGGCGCAATAAGCTCTGCGGTACCCCTAAGCGCCGGAACAGCCAATCCAAGTGAGAAACCGCAATTTACCGATCCGGCAGCGATAGACCGCTTGGTGGAGGCTTTCACAGGGCATCGTGCCGGCACGGCTGGCGGCGCGCGGCATCTTATGGATCGGCGCTTAAAGTTGGCGGTTTGCACGCAAGCCTTGGAGGCGCAATGGCACGGCAGGGCAGGCCACACTGTTGCCGTACGCTGCACAGATGCAGGCGGCTGGCAGCTTTTCATTGCGCTATCCGCTTTGCCCAAGGCCCAGAGGCCCCAAAAATTGATTAAGCGCGGTGAGACTTTGGTGATTGCGATCAGGGGAGATGGCTTTTCCATCCAGCAGCAAGGCGAAGCGCTAGAGGCAGGCACTCAAGGAGAGTGGATTGCGGTGCGCACAGCGCGGTTTCGCGATCCCTTGCAAGCGCAGGTTGTGCGCCCTGGATTGGCCATTGTAGCACTGGATTAATGACCAAGAATGCTGCGCAGTACCAGCGAGCTTATAAGAGTTTGTGATCATCCCAAGTTTGGGGGCTTAAACAAGTCGATCCAATGCCGTTCTGGCTTTTGCAACACATGTTAGGAACCATTTATGTCACCGTCAGACATTAAAGGGATTGCTCCCATTACCGCGCCCTCATCGGCCAGTCAGGCTTTGAAAGACCAAAGCGCTGGAACAGCAGCGCAAAGTGCTTCTTCGAGCGGGGCTGCAAAGGCATTGCCGCAAGAAAATAGCGCAGCAATCCAGAGCGGAGCGCGCGCTGCGCCTGCAAGAGCTGAGGGTGTGACCGTGGAGGTCTCAACCACAGCTGAACTGGCTCAACCTCCTGTTGATGCAGAAAGGGTGAGTGCGATAAAAGAAGCGCTTCAAGACGGCACATACCCGCTCAAGCCCACCCAAATTGCTGATGCCTTGATTGCTTCGCGCTTTATGCTGAGTGCGGGTGAATGACCCAAGGGACGCAGAACGCACCTCAAGATTTGGTGCAATTGGCAGAGCACTTGCGGCAAATGATTGCCGTCCTCGAACAAGAGCGGCAAGCGCTTGCCGGGTTGGACCTCGACGCATTGACGCTAGCGAGCAACGACAAATTGGCGCTGTGCAGCGCAATTGACGAAAACAGCGCAGGTACCGCTCAGCTCGATGAAGAATGCGAAGCGCTTGCGCAGTCAGCGCGCCGCCTGAACGAAGTTAATCTGACTGTGCGCAATCTGATGGCGGCCAATGTCACAGCGCGGCTCGATGCACTGACCGGTAGGCCTGCCACTTACAGTCTGGAACGCGC
>CAZTFZ010000029.1:0-15347 GCA_964613105.1 uncultured Porphyrobacter sp.
CCGACCAAGAACCCATGAAGAATGGGCGGATGAAACCGAGGACCAAGTATAGCCAAATTGCGCTCATAAATGCCCAGGCAACATGCGTCCCCATTCCAAGTGCGCGTGCGCGGCGATATGAACGCACCCACCACAGCAAGATCGAGATCGTTAGGAAAAAGCCGGCGATAATCCACCATCCCCCTTCATTCAAAGGGACGAATGGCGAGAAGCCATATTCAGCCGCAGGAGGGTCGAGCGTTAGCCAGAAAAACTGGCGCATAAACTCAATTGGATCCCAATTCACCGATGCCAACATATTGAGGCCGATGATTTCAATTGCCAGAAAACCGAACAATATCGATGTAAGCCCAAGCCAACCCAAATAGATAGGGCCGATCTGCGCTTGACCAAACTTACCCATCAGATGGCTGAATGTCGTGCCTTTAGTGCGGTCGCCCTGCTCCAAATCTGAAAGCGGGATTCCCATTTCAGGGGCATGAGCAAGTTGCACTTGCGTAAATAAATTTTGATAGCGTGCCATTTCTATTCCCCCTTATGACCAGATCGGCATGTTGCGCCACCATTCCCACCATTCAGGCCAGCCCTCTGCATAGAGAGGCCCTGCAATGATGATGCACACGGCACTCCAAAAGCCAGCGTTAAGCGCCAGGAAAAGACCGAGGCGGTGGATGCCGATTGTACCGACAGAATAGCCAATAAAGTCGCGGAAAAACGTGTCTTCATATTCCGGTGTTTTGACGTCTTCACCTTTCTTTGGGTTTACCGCAGAAAGGATGAGGGCCCCGTGCAAGGCAAGCGCGAAAGTGGTGACAAAGAAAAATGAGACGGCAATCATATGCGCCGGATTGTAGTGAAAGTTCACATAAGCGTATCCGGTGTTGGATACCCAATCGAGGTGGCTGAATATACCATAGGGAAAAGCGTGTCCCCATGCGCCCATCAATACCGGCCGAAACACAACCAGGGTAAGATACGCCAAAATCGCAAAACTGAATGCAATAGGCACATGATAGCCCATGCCCAGCTTGCGACAAATTTCCACCTCTCGCAGTGCCCAAGACACAAATGCCACGGTCGCACAAACAGTTATAATCTGCCAAAAGCCGCCTTCATTCAGCGGGGCAAAGCCAAGACCATAGGCCAAATCTGGTGGATTTATTGAGATAAGCCAAGGGTTCCATGTAGGCCCCTGCGAGGCTGCGTAAAAGATCAGCGCCGTTCCCAAGATCGCAGAAATTGCGGTCAAAACTCCGAAAAATCCGACGTAAAACGGTCCGATCCAAAAATCGAACAGATCGCCCCCCACCAGAGTGCCGCCTCTGACCCGATATTTTCTCTCGAAACTTAAAAGCGACATGGCAATTCCTCTGCACGCTCATTCTTGTGGCCTTCACAATGAAAGCGAACTTTTACAAAATACTGGCCCATCCGGCCAACAGAAACCCAGTGGGAGGCACGGCAGATACGTACCGTGACCTCCGATAGGGCTTAGGTCAGGTCAGTCGTTCTGACTGCTCAACCATAGCTGTGGTTTCAGCTCCTGCGCCCGGCCCTTCGATCCAATTGAACCGATCAGTGCTCAACAGGATGAAATGGATCAACAGTGCTAGGACGAACAGGAAGATCGCAAGTGCAGTCAGTGTCCGACGCGGGTCAAAAATTAACCAAATTCTCCACATGGTCGTTCTCCTATCCTAAAAGTGGCATCAAGGTGGACTGAGCCACTCGAATGCCGTCATCTAAAGCTGCATAGCCATTGACCCCTGGGAACCAAGGACGCCACATCCAGACCAACACGTGCGCAATAATCGCAATGATGGTGAACCCGATGAAGCTGCTCACAAAAATCTTGTGAAACTCCTTGGCTTCTTCTGGGGTCAGATATGCCCCCGGACCGAAGCCTTCGTTATTTTCACTCATACTCTTTCTCCAATATGACCCCTTGAAAGCCGCCAAAAGCACCTTCCACAGGTATTGCTCGCGCAGCTGACGCCACTCGAGTGGTTGATGCCAAGGACAAACCAGGCAAATATTTTGAGACACGCGTCATGCGTTCGCCCCATCTAGAAGTGCTGCTGCCAAACGGTCAGCAGAAACGTGTTTTTCACCAGCGAGCCGCGCATGCCGCTCAGCTGCATCACGCAGGTTCTTAGCCGCTGAAATACGCACCAAAACAGGCTGCGCCTCGACGATTGCATCGAGCTTTACCTTGGCCTCTTTATCCCATTCCAATGGCGCATCCATGCGCGCTAGTGTGGCGCTGTCGCCAGCATCCATTTGGGTCGAAAGGGGCAAGATGTGGAACAATGCATCGAACAGAGCGTTGCACACTTCCTGTACCAAATAAGTCGCGCCCGAATATCCCATATAGGGCGTGCCAGTGTGGCGGCGGATTGCCGCACCGGGAAAGGATGCGGGAATGAATATACCGCGGGCGTTCGCCTCGGCCATATACATCCGTTCATTGTAACTGCCGAAAACCACCATGGGCGGGTTTTCAAAGATAGCCTCGCGCACCGCTTGATTATCGGGCTTTACACCGGCACTTCGGCTGAATGAAAAGGAGCAGGGCAGGCCCATATCATTTTCAAGGAAATTGCGGATGCCGCGCGCGTAGGTTTCATTGGCGACAATGCCGAAATTCGCAGTACCAAAGAAATCCTGTGTTACAGAGCGCCACAAATCCCACAGCGGTTTCATCGTTGTGTGCTTTTCCTTTTCAATGAAGGCTTCTGGATCAAGGCCGGTCATCTCGCCAAGCTGGCGCAGGAATTTGGTGGTGGAATCGAGGCCGACCGGCGCTTGCAAATATGGCCGCTCAAGCTTCTCGCAAAGATTGCGGCCAAATTCGCGGTACATGCAAACATTCACTGATGCATTGGCAAGCCCGCGAATGTCGGCAAGGTGGCTGCCGAGCGGGAATTCCATGTTCACTTCCGCCCCGATGCCTTCGATTAGGCGGCGGATTTCAGCAACATCAGAGGGCATATTGAACATGCCATAAGAAGGTCCGATAATATTGACCCTGGGCTTTTCACCTTCAGCCAATGGTTTAAGCGCAGGCATTTTCTTTGGCCCAAACTCAGTCCAAAGCCACGTCAGAGCGCGGTCTTCGGATTCCCACTGATCTTCATCAATTGTGCGCGGCAAAAAGCGTTTGATATTGGTGCCTTCAGGTGTCACCCCGCCGCCAATCATTTCAGATATCGAGCCGGTTACAACAACAGCGGGAAGGTCGGGATCAAGCGACTGCCAAGCACGGCGCATGGCCGCCTCTGTGCCTGTTTTGCCCAGCTCTTCTTCGCCAAGACCAGTGACAACGATAGGCAATTCATGCGGGGGAAGACCGTCTGTGTAATGCAATACCGATGTGACAGGCAAGTTTTCACAGCCAACTGGGCCATCGATAATGACTTGCAGGCCTTTAATGGCGGTAAAGGCGTAAACAGCACCCCAATAGCCGCCAGCCCGGTCATGATCGAGGATCAAAGTCATGAGCCAACCGCCTCTGCCGCTTTTGCAGCCATAGCATTCTGCGCAGCATATTTCTTCTTGAACTTTGGACGATCTACCGGAGTTTCTGACCAGATGCCGCTGGTATATCCTTCACCAATACCTTCGAAAAATTCAGCCATGCGGGCAAAGCGCTCTTTATTGCCCATCGCCGCATTCACGACTTGAGCAAGGCTGCCTGCACCTGCCGGCCCCATCAGAGGCCGTGCAGAGATCAAATTGGTGAAGTAGAGCGCCGGTATGGCTTTTGCTTTGGCGTGCTGAACAACCGGCGTAGTGCCAATGGAAAGATCAGGTTCAAACTCTTCAACAGCGGCGATGTCTTGTTCAAGACTGGCACGGTAATTGACACGCACACCTTTGGCCTCAAGCCATTCGCGGTCTGGATCAGACCAGCGTGTTTGCGGACAAGCTGTGCTAACATAAGGCACATCTGCTCCGCTTTCGATAAGCAGGCGCGCCACCAAAAGCTCTGAACCTTCATAGCCGGACACTGTGATCCGGCCATCAATCGGCGCTGCGGAAAGAGCGCAGTCAATTGCTGGCAATGCTGCATTTTGTGCCGCTGCGATTTGGTCTGCGCTTGCGCCGGTGGCCTCGCCAATGGCCTTGAGCCAAGCGACCGTTCCATCGCGCCCCACTGGTGCAGAACCCACAACCTTGCGCCCCGCTGCCTCAAACTCGCGAACGCTGGCGGTGTAAAACGGATGAATGGCGGCAATCACTGCACCATCGAAAGCTGAGTAAAGCTCGCGCCATTCGCGGGTTGGCACGACGGGACCAGCAGCCAGGCCCAGAGGCTCCAGTATATGGCCGATACCGACAGGGTCTGCCGGAAAAATCTCGCCCAACAGAGTGACAGAAGGCTTGTCGCTGCGCTCTGTTGGCGAGGCAACGGGGCCTTGCTCCGCCTCTTCTCGGGCATATTTCAGCATCGCACCAGCGAGAACGTCCTTCGCCTCCGCATGCGTAGGAACACCAAAGCCGGGCACATCTATTCCAACAATCCGTACGCCATTGATCGCATCGGGCAACAGTCGCAGCGGAACGCCGCTGGCGGTTGGGACACACAGATTAGTAACGACAATAGTATCGTATTTTTCAGGATCAGCCATCTGCTCGACAGCCTCTTTGATATCCTCAAACAGCTTGCCAGTGACAAGAGTTTCGCTGCTGAACGGAACATATCCAACACTGCGCCGAGCGCCGTAAAAATGCGAAGTAAATGTCAGACCATAAACACAGCATGCAGAGCCAGAAAGGATCGTGGCCGTCCTGCGCATCCGGAGGCCGACGCGCAGGGACCCAAAGGCTGGACACATGCTTTGCGGTTGATCATGCGGGCCCACCGGATAATCTTTTTCATAACGATCAAGGATTTCGCTTTTGCCAGCCTTCTTCGCCGCCCCGCGCATAGTCTGCGCGCCGCCATGACAGCCGCTATCGCCTTCGCTTTGGGGCGCTGGCGCAAGCTCGATCCGGTCGGGAGAGCGTTTGGTAGGGGCGAAAGCGTCAGTCACAGATCATACTTCGTCGTAAATCACTTCTAGGGATGGCTTTTCTTCATATACGCCGCCGCGCATATCTGATTGCGTGGCCGGTATAAGTTCGAAATTACCGCCCGTTTCCTCAGGCGAAAACAAGTCAAGCAAGCCATCTTGATCAAGCGGCTTTGGCTGCTGCGGAGGAGCTTCTGCAACATTAATCGCCAACTCTTCAAACAGGCTGGCCCATTCACCGCCGGGAGTGCCAATGATCTGATAATTAGCCGATTTGCGGCGAATCTCTTCATTTGCAGGGATGGCTGTGAGAACGGGGATGTTGACAGCCTCGGCAAAAGCCTGCGCTTCGCCAGTGCCATCATCCTTGTTCACGATCATGCCGGCCACGCCGACATTGCCGCCCATTTTGCGGAAATATTCAACCGCATGACAAACATTGTTCGCGACATAGAGCGATTGCATATCGTTCGAACCGACGACGATCACTTTCTGGCACATGTCGCGGGCAATCGGCAGACCGAAACCGCCGCACACCACGTCGCCCAAAAAGTCGAGCAGAACATAATCAAAGCCCCATTCATGGAAGCCCAGCTTTTCGAGCAATTCAAAACCATGAATAATGCCGCGTCCGCCGCAACCGCGACCGACTTCTGGCCCGCCTAGCTCCATCGCAAACACACCGTCGCGCTGGAAGCAAACATCTTCGATAGTGACTTCTTCACCAGCGAGCTTTTTCTTCGACGATGTTTCAATGATTGTGGGGCAGTTTTTGCCGCCGAACAGCAGGCTGGTTGTATCCGATTTCGGATCGCAGCCGATCAGCAAAACCCGCTTGCCCTGCTGCGCCATCATGTAGCTAAGATTGGACAAAGCAAAGCTCTTACCTGAGCCGCCCTTGCCATAAATTGCAATGACTTGGGTTTCAGATGTCACTTCTCCGGTATGCACCGGATCGGGTTCCTGAGCCGCCTCGTCACGCAATGTATCAATACCAAGCAAGCTCATGCGACGTCTCTCCAATCGAGCACCATTTTCAGGCATTCGGCATCATCAAAGGCTGTGGGGTAAGCGAGTTCAGCTTCTTCAGCTGGCCGCACATTTGTAATCAAATCTGACAGATCGAGTTTTCCGGCATCGATCATTGTGTTGATAGAAGCCAAGTCTTCGGCCTGCCATTCCGCAGCAATTCGAATACGCGCCTCACGCTGAAAAGCGGGCGGAAAGGCAAAGCTGATCGGCTGATTATAAAAACCCGCCAATACCAACGTGCCGCCCTTTGCCAAGCGGCCGATAAAGCTCTCAATAGAAGAAGCATCGCCGCTTACGTCATATATGTTTGAATAGTCGCAGCGGTCATCATCAGAGGGGCAAATCACTGAATAGCCCTGCGCCCCGGTATGACGGCGCGCATCTGTATCCCAAACCGTTGGAGGCTTTTCACCCTTAGCCACAGCCAGGCGCGCGATAAGCCTGCCCAAAACACCGTGTCCAACAATCAAATCAGGCGCATTGGCGCCAGCAAGTGCATGCTCGGCAGTCGCTGCCAAAGCGTAAAGAATACCATTGCGGCCAAGCTTTTCCGAAATGGGGAGAGCCCGCGCTGAAGGCATAATAACCGTTTTGGCAGAGCCCCCAAACAATCCGCGCGCATCGCGGTAACAATTGGCGCCAGGCACAAAAACCCACTCACCGACCCGGTTTTCAGCATCGGCGCCAGCATCCACGATCCTACCGACAGATTCGTAACCGGGCACTAATGGGTAACCCATGCCCGGAAAGTTTGGCATCTTGCCGGTCCAGAATAGCTTTTCCGTACCAGTGCTAATGCCGCTCCAATCGATATCGACCCGCACATCTGATACAGCCAGAGGTTTCAGCGCGGTTGCCCGCATTGCCAAACGCCCTGGCGCGTCAAGTATGATGGCCGATGTATCCAAACTACCCCTCCTCGAAGCCCCGCACAAAAAGAGAGACTCCGTCGAGGGTTAAATTACCGGAACATCAAATAATGTCAACCAAACTGGACACTTTAGCTGTCACTTAACTGCGACAAGGGCTTTTGCAACCAATGGTAGAGGAGTAGAAATGGGCTTAACTCCTGAAAAACCTGCAGCTTTTGCCATGTTCGCATTCTCTTCATAGGATCGCGGGCGCCCCGTGCCCATCGCCCATAGATAAAGACCGAAATAAGCATCGCCCATCTTTTTGGCCCCTTTTGTCTTGGCCATTGGCTCTACAATCAACAGGCGGCCACCCTTTGGCAGCGAGTCGCAAACCTTCACCAAAAGCGCTTGCGCAACATCATCATCATGGTCGTGCAAGATGCGGATAAGAGTAATCAGATCATAGCCTGTGGGCAGATCATCTTGCCGAAAGCTGCCGTTATGTATCGTGATGCGCTCTTCCAATGCGGAGCCAGCGAAACGCTTTTTTGCCAAAGGCGCGACATCGGGCAAATCAAATATCCCAAGCTTCAAGTTCGGCGCAGCGCCCCCCGCAGCTTCGATAAAGGCGCCCGATCCCCCGCCAATATCCAGCATCTTGTCGTGACGCGCAAAAGGATAACGCCCTATGATCTGCTCCCAAACCATGGGCTGGGTATCGGCCATCAGCTTTGAATAAGGCTCGGCCTCATCACTGTCATGCCCGGCAGATGAAGCATAGGTCCAGAAGAATGACAGCTCGCCTCCTGAACCTTTGGGCTTCGATAATGTCTCCATTGGATTGGCCAAATCCCGGTACAGCAATGCATGATGCCGGATCATCGCCATCGCTCCATCATTCACCGATAAAGCTGCGCCCACTTCGCCCAAGGTCCAAAGATCATCCTGCGGCGACTCGGCCAGATCAAGCGCTGCGCCAGCCTTTAAAATGCGCTGCGTTGCTTCAGGTTCAAGCTTCAGAAATGCTCTGACTTCTCCTGCATTTCTCGGGCGCTCATTCAAAAAATGGATGAGGGCCGTATCGACAAAAACAAAAGTAATCTGCGTGTAGACAAACCCTGCAATCAGATCGAATTGCCCAGCCGCCTTGCGCCGCGCGATGATGCGGAAAATCGGCATTTTGGCAGCCCAGCTTTGAAAGCTGCGACTTCCCAAAATACGGTTGCGCCACAATGCCAAGCGCGTCTTCCAACTGTGAGGATCTTCCTGAGCGTCAAATTTATTGGACATAATTTTATGTTCTTACAGATGGCCTTGTGATAAGGTGCCGTCAAACAGAAATTGCGTCCCTGTTTTAGAGATGGGCTATTTAGGAGAGGTTATGGCGGATAGTTCGACTGTCATCATCGGAGCCGGTATCGGTGGCCTCACTAGCGCCGCCCTGCTCTCTGCGCGCGGTGTGCCTGTCACTGTTCTGGAAAAAGAAGCGGAGCCCGGCGGAAAAATCCGCCAGCGCGATGTTGCCGGCGCGCTCATTGATGCAGGCCCCACCGTTTTCACAATGCGTGACGTTATCGATGCGATGTTTGAAAACGCCGGTGCCTCCACCGATGATTACCTCACCCTAACCAAAGCCGACACTTTGGCGCGGCATGCATGGGACAAATCGGGCGCGCTTGATCTATTTGCCGACCGTGAAAAAAGCGAAGATGCTATTGGTGATTTTGCCGGTGCCAAAGCGGCGGCGGGTTTCCGCGCTTTTTCCCAAGAAGCACAACACATTTTCAGCATATTGGATGAGCCGATGCTGCGCGGCAGCAAGGTTAGCTGGCCACTTCCCCTCATGTGGCGGATTGGCCTGTCGAGGGTAGGTGCGCTGCTTGCTATCCGCCCGTATGAAACCTTATGGAAAGCGCTTGGCGAGCATTTCGATGACCCGCGCCTGCAGCAATTGTTTGGGCGCTACACTACCTATTGCGGCTCCTCACCGTTTCAAACGCCTGCGACATTGATGCTCATCGCGCATGTTGAGGCACAGGGCGTTTGGCAAATCCAAGGCGGCATGAGCGCGCTTGCCACCGCACTAGAAGCGGTTGCCCGTAAAAATAGCGCCCATTTTCGTTACGGAGCGAGAGCCCAACATATCGAGACCGACCGGCGCGGGGTCAGCGGCGTTACGCTGGATTCGGGCGAGCGCATTGCAACACGTTCGGCAATTTGCAATGCTGATCCTTCCGCCCTTGGCGCAGGGCTATTTGGCGCACAAGCGCAAAAAGCCGCTGGCATAACTGCCCCCAAAAACCGGTCACTATCTGCCATGGTTTGGCTGGCGAAAAGTAAAACCAAGGGCTTTGCTCTGGAGCATCACAATGTCTTCTTTTCAGATGACTACCGTGCCGAATTTGCAGCGATAAAATCAGGCCGCGTGCCCGAAAATCCCACCGCATATTTATGCGCTCTCGACCACGGCCAATCTGGCGAGGCCAATGCAGTTCAGCGTTTTCAAGTCATTGTCAATGCGCCTGCCAATGGCGACACCCATAACTATTCCGCCCAGGAGAAGGAACAATGCACACAGGACATGCTGAAGCGATTGAACACATGCGGGCTGGAACTGGAGACGCCGCTGCCGCACGAATTGGTCACACCGAACGATTTCTCCGCACTCTTCCCAGCGACCGGCGGAGCGCTTTATGGAAGAGCATCGCACGGATGGGCAAGCTCCTTCCTGAGGCCCGGTTGCCGGACGAAGATCCCTGGGCTTTATTGCGCGGGCGGGGCGACCCATCCTGGCGCGGGCGTGCCGATGGCCGCCTTATCGGGAAAGCTAGCAAGCGAAGCAGTGCTGTCCGACCTTATTTCAACACGCTGGTTACGCCGCAAGGCTATCGCTGGTGGTATATCGACGCGCTCAGCGATGACAGAAGTTTCGGCTTAACCATTATCGGTTTCATCGGGAGCGTTTTTTCGCCTTACTATAAAAAATCCGGTCGCGATTTGCCGCTCGATCACAGCTGCCTCAACATTGCGCTCTATGGCAAAAAAGGTGCGCGCTGGATCATGACTGAGCGCGGCAAAGCCGACACCCACCAAGAACGCGACCGACTGCAAATCGGGCCAAGCGCCATGCGCTGGGACACAGATGGTATCGGCGATAGGCTCATCATTGACATTGAAGAACGCGACATCCGCCTTGGCATTCCATGGCGGCGCAGGGTTAAAGGGCAGGTTATCCTCACTCCCGAAGTGCTCAATGAACGCTCCTTTCAGCTAGACCCCGATGGCAAGCACAATTGGCAGACAATTGCGCCGCGCGCGCGCATTGAAGTCAAAATGAGCGCTCCCGATGTGAGCTGGACAGGCAGCGCTTATCTAGATGGAAACCACGGTTCAGAACCCATCGAAGATGGCTTTAAAGACTGGCACTGGTCCCGTGCCCACGCTGGCAAGGATGTTGCCGTGACTTATGAAGGCAATCGGCGCGATGGCAGCCATTTTGCCAGCCTACTTCGCTTCGACAAAACCGGCACACCGCACGAAGAAGAACTGCCATTGGTGGCCCCGCTGCCACCGACATTATGGGCAATGAAGCGGCAAACTCGCGCGGATCGCGGCCATGCCTCGGTCATCAAAACTTGGGAGGATTCCCCGTTTTATGCGCGTTCGGCTTTGTCAAAACGGATCCTTGGAAAGCAGGTTACCGCTGTGCAGGAAAGCATTTCGCTCGACCGGCTGATTAATCCGGTGGTGCAATTTATGCTGCCCTATAAAATGCCCCGAGAATAGCGAGCTAGTCAGCTCAAGCCTTATCCGATGACTGGTCCACCCCAGCCCTGTCTTTGACGGCAGTCTTGTTTTTGCTGGCAGCCTTGTCTTTGTCCTTCGCAATTTCGCGATTAACCGCCCACAATTGGTAAAAGCCAAAACCCAGCGCGACCGCACCAGAAAACACAATCTCAATCCATCCAAAATTGTCCCAAGCGCTGGCTTCCATCACATTCTCCTAAGTTAGGGCCTAGTCCCTGGCATCTGCGGCAAAATCGGTGATCAATGCGGCAATCTGCGCCGGCTGTTCTTCATGGGCAAGATGGCCAGCGCCCGCAATGCTTTCAAAACGGCAGTTTGGGATTAACTGCGCTGCGCGCTTTACCGCTGAACGCGGGATCGCTTTGTCATTGTCGGCATGGACCAGCATTACCGTCAAAACCGCGTCTGGAAGCTGCCGTTCCAAATCCTCAAGCCGCCAACTGGCCATCATCCGAATGGCCCCGTCACAATGCCCAGAGCGCGCGAAGAGGCGCCGGTAAAATTCATTGCCCTCACGGTCAATCACAGAGCCGGTCGACTTGCGCAGGAAACGTTCAACCTCGCCTGAACCGCTCGCCATCCGCGAAAATATGATAGCAACAAACGGATTGGTAAACAGCATTTTCGCAAGCGTTGGAAACAGTTTTGCCGCCAGACCTGGGAACGGAAGCAATGCAGGATTAAGGCCCACTAGAGGAACCACCCAGTCGTTCTGCAGCAGCAATTGTAGGCCAATCGCTGCGCCCGCAGAATGGCCTACAACCAAATCAGGCTTAACATCCAACTCTGCGAGCAAAGCTGCAATGGAGCGAGCCATTTCTGGTAAATTCACCCCCCGCGCGTGATTAGCCCGCGTAAATCCGTGACCCGGTAAATCCATTGCAATGACGCGGTAGTGTTGTGCCAGCAGCGGGATGATATCGCGCCAGCTATGTGTGGCTGCCCCCGTGCCGTGGATCAACACACACACTGGCGCATCACTCGGCTCTGCACGCGCTTCTTGTACATGCCAGCGATAACCATCAGCTTCGACAAAACGGCTAAGATCGCGGTTCGGCCAGCCCTTCCCTTCGGAATTCCAATCAGGGAAACGGCTGCTCATCTGTATTCCCCTTGAATCGCTCGGTTCAAAACTACAGTACACCGAGCGTTGAGCAACAAATGGTACTCAGTTTAAAGCTAGATTGCCCAACCATATGCCCTTTGCGGTCAAACATAGCTGCACGCAATCAGCTTTCGGGTCAAACAGCGGCTCTAGGAATTCGCCCAGACGCAGGAATTTCACGATAGTGTCAATCTATGTTGACACTGTTACGATTTACGATGATGAATGGTCTCTTGAAGTTAACGGTCAAAACGACAGCTTCAGTATTTCGGCTTGGGAGGGCAATATCTACAGTGCACAAAGGAACTTTTTCTCGGGCTCTTACATTGGCCTCGACAGCATTGATCGTTCCCGCTCATTTGGCGGCAAAGGATACAAATTCAAACACATCGATTGGCCAAACAGCTGCTCAAATTCCGGCGGCTACGCAATCTGCGGGCGCAGCGGCAAACTCTGCAGCAAGCACTGAGGCTCATGGCCGCAACATTATTGTGACGGCGCGCAAACGCGAAGAAGTTCTTCAGGATGTTCCGATCACGGTAAGCGTTCTGGATGCCGGCACAATTGAGCGTGAAGGCCTGAGAACGGTTGAAGATGTGGCCAATCGCGTGCCCGGCCTGACCTTTGATCAAGGCGGATTTCTAAATGATACGCGTCCAGCCATTCGCGGGATGCAATCCGAACGCGGACGTCCATCTGTTGCGATCCTATTGGATGGGCTCGACTTGTCGGGCGAGAACATGGTCATTGGCGGCGGCGGTGCGGCGGTCAACACATTGCTGTTTGATCTGGAACGGATCGAAGTCGTGAAAGGCCCGCAATCTGTTCTGTGGGGCCGCAATGCTTTTGCTGGCGCAGTCAAATTTGTCAGCCGCGAACCAGGCCAAGAACTGGGCGGCAGAATGAACCTTGATCTTGCTGAAGGCGGCCAAGTGACTGTCGATGGCGCAGTCAATATTCCAATTGTCGAAGATCGCGCCGCATTGCGGGTCAATGGCGTCTATTCTGATCGCAATGGTTTTTACCGCAATCCCGCCACTGGCGCGCGGCTTGGCGAGAACAAGACTGAAGGGTTCGGTGCAAGTTTGCTGGTGAACATCACTGACAATATCGATGTCTTGGGCCGCTACTATTACCTCAATCAACGGCTTAGCGAGGCTCCAACCGCGCTGCTGACGCCCAACACCCGTGTGACACTGCCAGGCGGATTGTTTGCGCCTGCCCCCGGTGCGCCGTCTATCTTTCCCTGCCCCGATGATTTCAGCGGGCTAACCCCGCCGCAGCAAGTCAATTGTACTCGCGGCACATTTACTGGCGATGTGACCGCTAGCGAGGATCAGATTGATCTGAGCCCTGACCCCTTCACCGGCGACGCGATGCGCGGCTTGAAAATGCGCCAAGATATTGCGACCTTGCGACTGCGCTGGGATATGGGCGATGGCCAATTGTCCTACCGTTTTGGCCACCTTGATAATCGTTCCGACCTTGAACAAGATGGCGATTATTCCAACTTCCCTGGTCCGCCGGGGTTTGTGCTGTCGCTCAGCGCGTTTCAGGATTTGCGTTTTACCAACCGCACTTTTGATCATGAGTTGTCTTATGAGCATCAGTTTGGCGATTTCGATATTCTGATTGGCGGGCAGGCGTTTAACGAAAGCTCCTCGGTTATCAACTCGGCACAATTCTATCTGCGTGCGGAAAACTCGCCGCTTGCCGGACCTCCATTCTTCCTATCTGCCGCGCCGCAGCCCGATTTTGCTTTCCCATTGGCAACCAATCGCAAGACCAAATATCGCGGGATTTACGGCAGTGTTGGATGGGATGTGACCGACCGCTTTGAAGTCACAGCAGACTTGCGCTGGAACCATGAAACCATTCGTTTTGATATTCCTGGATTTCGTATTCAGGATGTATCACTCTCCCAGCTTACACCAGTTTGCATCCCGGAATTGGCCAATGGTGCAGTCTTTACGCCCGGCCAAACAGATGGACCGCCCCCGGGCTCGATTGTGGCTTGCCCGCGCGAAGATAGGATCACTTCAGATCGTTTCACCCCGCGCCTTGCTGCGAGTTATCAGGTGACCGATGATGTGCTTGCTTATGGCAGCTATTCGCGCGGCTTTAAACCGGGCGGCTTCAACACCAATGAAATCATTGAATTTACCGATCAATTGTTCCGGCCCGAAAAGGTCACGGCCTATGAGATCGGTGTAAAAACAGGCTGGTTCAATGACCGGCTGACGCTCAACATGGCCGCCTTTTACAATGATTACACCGATCAGCAGATTGGTGTGCAACAAGCCAGCCCTTCCGCAGGCGGGCAGATTGTCGTAGGCTCCGGCATCGTAAATGCTGGCCAAGTTGACGTTTACGGCCTGGAAGTGGATGCCAGTGCGCAGCTCACCGATTGGCTCAATATTGGCGCCAGCTATGCCTTTATCGACGCCAGTTTTGAGAGCTTTATCCAAGGCCCGCCAAGCGGTTCGCCAGATGCCGCTTTTACAGAATGCGGCGTGCCTGTCGGTCAATCCTCCTCCACCCAATTCCGCGCGGAATCCGGCAATATTTGCGGTGACTTTTCCGGCAATGATGTCGGTCGCAGCCCGCGCCATACGCTGTTCTTGTCAGCTGAAGCGCGCAAGGATTTGGCAGGCGGTGACACAAGCATATTCGCAAATTTTGACGGGCTTTACCGTTCAGCACGCTTTGTCGATGAAGCCAATTTGTCAACTCTGCCTGCCTATTGGCGGGTCGGCGCGCGCGTTGGCGCTGATTGGAAGAACTTCTCGGTCATGGCCTATGTCGATAATCTGTTCGATGACCGCACGATTGAAACTGCCCAGCGCACGGTCGATCCGGGCCGGACAGAAGGTTTTGTCCCTACGCGCGGTATCTTGGCCTATCTGCCTGACCCGCGTACCTTTGGATTGAGGATTAGCGTTAGTTACTAAGAACGGCGAGGTGCTGTCAGACCAATCGCGGGCATGTCTACGATTGGTGCAACTGTCGCAAGGTCGAGCTCGGTGTCCGTCGGCTGATAACCCAACTTCAAGTTCAATGTCCGTCGTCAGAACATTTGGCACAAGTTGCGGCTTAGATTAGCGGAGCATTTGCCTCGTCTTGTTCGTTGATGTTGTGCGACTAGCTTGCGGTGTTGCAAGCGCCTTTTTGGATAGTCTTTCTTTTGATCCTTTCTCGCCGCTTGATGATGGCCTCAGCTCTACCGAAGTAGGCATCGGCGGGTGTCACGTTATCAAGGTTCTCGTGATAGCGCTGATGGTTGTAGTGTTCGACGAACGCCTCGATCTGGGCTTCAAGATCGCCTGGCAGGAAGTAGTTCTCAAGCAGAACACGGTTCTTCAGAGTTTGGTGCCACCTTTCGATCTTGCCCTGGGTTTGCGGATGGAACGGCGCGCCGCGCACATGGCTCTTGCTGTTTCCACCCCATATTCGGGCGTTCAGCGGCAAATAGGCACACTCTGGTAGCAGACTGGCAGCTAGATCGGTTTTGGCGTTGAGAGCGGACAGTCTGGC
>CAZTFZ010000030.1:0-6645 GCA_964613105.1 uncultured Porphyrobacter sp.
AGCTGCGCAAAAATTACATTGTCTCAACTGCCTCGACACCCAAAATGCCCAGACCATTGCGGATAACCTGCGCGATTTGTACTGCCATAAACAGCCGCACGCCGGTTACTGTCTCATTTTCGGACTGGATCATACGTTTGCTTGGATCGTCATTACCAGCATTCCAGTAACTGTGAAATACCGCAGCAAGATCATTGAGATAGAAGGCAATCCTATGCGGTTCGCGCGCTGCTGCTGCTGCCTCTACGATGCGCGGGAATTGCGCGGCTTCGCGCACCAAAGCAAGCTCGCTCTCGGTCAATAGATCAAGGTTTTTGCCATTAGGGCCAAGGCCTTCGTCTGCCGCTTTGCGCAGGGTCGAACAAATCCGCGCATGGGCGTATTGCAGATAGAAAACCGGATTGTCCTTGGAGGCTTCGACCACTTTGGCAAAGTCGAACTCCATCTGCGCCTCAGGCTTGCGGGTCAGCATGGTGAAGCGCACCACATCCTTGCCCACCTCTTTCACCACCTCATCCAAGGTCACAAAAGAGCCAGAGCGCTTGGACATTTTCACAGGCTCGCCATCGCGCATCAAATGCACCATTTGCACCAGCTTTACATCAAAGGGCACATCGCGCCCCGCCCCTTGAGTGAGCGCAGCCACGGCCGCCTTGATCCGCTTGACCGTGCCAGCGTGATCCGCGCCCCAGATGTCAATCAAAGCGTCGGCATCATCGGCCTTTTGGAAGTGATAGGCCAAATCGGCCCCAAAATAGGTCCATTTGCCATCGGACTTTTTGATCGGACGGTCTTGGTCGTCGCCAAATTGGGTTGAGCGGAAAAGCGGCAGCTCAACCGGCTCCCAATCCTCTGGCGGAGCTTTGCCCTTGGGCGCTTCTAAGACGCCATCATAAACAAGGCCCTTCTCGCGCAGCCAAGCCTCTGCCTCGGCAGGCTTTCCCGCCTCTTGCAACGCCGCCTCGGATGAAAACAGATCGTGATGAATGCCCAGCAAAGCAAGATCGGCCTTGATCAGCTCCATCATGGCAGCAACGCTTTTCTGACGGAAGAGCACAAGCCAGTCTGCCTCGTCAGCGTCGGCGAATGTATCGCCAAATTCCTGCGCCAAAGCTGCACCAATGGGTTTCAGATAATCGCCGGGGTAAAGCCCTTCGGCAAGCTCTCCTGCGTCTTGGCCCAAAGCCTCACGATAGCGGTGGTGAGCCGACCGAGCGAGCACATCGACTTGGCCGCCTGCATCATTCACGTAATATTCGCGCGTCACTGTGTGGCCTGCAAATTCGAGCAATCCAGCCAAAGCATCGCCCACCACAGCGCCCCGGCAATGGCCCATATGCATTGGGCCGGTTGGATTGGCAGAGACATATTCGACATTAACACGCGTGCCTGCGCCCATGGCAGAGCGGCCATAATCCGCGCCCAAGGCCGCAATGGCTGCCAATTCGCGCTGCCATACCGCTTGCGTCAGCCGCAAATTGATAAAGCCCGGGCCAGCAATCTCGGCAGAGGAAACCTCGTCATCGGCCTGTAAAAGCGCGACAATCTTCTCAGCAAGCGCGCGCGGGTTGGTCTTGGCTTGTTTTGCCAGCACCATCGCAGCGTTGATCGCCAAATCACCATGCGAGGGATCGCGTGGCGGCTCTACCGTCACATTCCTGCGAGCGATGTCTGCGGGCAAATCGCCTGCTGCAACCAATTGGTCGAGGCTTGCATCAAGCTTTGCCGCAAAGCCAGTGTAAAGCGTGTGCGATTGCGTGTCTGAGCCTGCGCCAGTCATGCCTTAAATCCTCAAAGAAAATCAGTCGGTTCGGCCCGCCTAAAACCTTACGTCTCAGGCCAAGGCCCAAGGCCGCACTAACGCGTCGCGTTATAGGCCAATTGCTGCTCTGTCAGTTGAAAGCCGACCAGCAATTCAAACGTAGCGCGCTGCAAGGCAGCCCGCACAGCCGGATCGGCAAGCGGATCAAGCGCTGCATCGGGATCACCCGGCTTGCGCCGCTTGGTGATTTGTCGGCGAATCTCATCGGGCAAGGTTGCATCAGCGCGGTTCACAAATGCGCCAGCCGTTGCGCGGCCTTGTGCGCGCGCTTCTCCGTCAGCAAAATCAATCGCAACCGTGCCGATACGCTTGGTCACGACCGAGCTGCCGCCGCGCATCACGGTGGAGAAATAAGGCAATTCAACCCGGCGAGCGCCATTGGTGTTGGTGCGGCTCGCCAAAACGTCAAAGCTTGCTTCTGAATAGACCCGGTCGCCCTCTTCACTGCAAGTAGAGCGGACATTGGTGATCGCTGCCGTAACGTCCAAATCACTCGCCAATTGCGATGAAGCGTTTCGAAAAGTGGTCACATCACCTGTGAAGTCAGGCACGCCGACTGCTGGGCAGACAGAGCGCACGGCAGTGATACCGACGCCTTGATCGACAACAAGGTCACCTTCGCCAGCGCAGGCAGCCAATGCGGCTGTGCCGGCGAGCACGGCAAGGCTGCGCTTTACCGGCGCAAAGCGGCCAAATTTGGGGGCATTCTTGGTGGGCAAAGGCTGATGCACAGGAATTTCTCGTTTAATTGGTCGTTCAACTCGCGAGGTCTCTAGCTTGGCGCGCGACAAAGCGCTAGAGGGCGAGACATGAATGCGCCATTGAATAAAACTGCGTCAAATGACGCTCTGCCCGGTCTTACGCTGCTGATCGCAGCCCCGCGCGGCTTTTGCGCCGGTGTGGACCGAGCGATTGAGATTGTTGAGCGAGCGATCGAGAAATACGGACCCCCGGTCTATGTCCGCCATGAAATCGTCCACAATCGCTATGTTGTCGACAGTTTGAAGGCACAAGGCGCGATCTTTGTCGAGGAATTGGACGAGGTTCCCGACGAAGCGCCGGTCGTATTCAGCGCGCATGGCGTGCCTAAGTCGGTCCCAGCAGAGGCTGAACGGCGCGAAATGATCTATGTCGATGCGACCTGCCCGCTCGTCAGTAAGGTCCACCGTCAGGCCGAACGCCAGCTCGAAAAAGGGCAGCAAATCATCTTTATCGGCCATGAAGGCCACCCCGAGGTTATCGGAACCATGGGCCAAGTGCCCGAGGGCGAGATCACTCTGGTCGAAACGGTTGAAGACGTCGCAAATTTGAACTTTGGCCCAGATGACGCTCTATCCTATCTCACCCAAACCACCCTGTCGGTGGATGACACAGCCGATGTTATCGCCGCCTTGGAAGAGCGTTTTCCGCAAATCGTGGGCCCCAAGGCTGAGGACATTTGCTATGCGACCTCCAACCGGCAGGCAGCGGTCAAACAAATCGCGCCCGCAAGCGATCTGGTGCTGGTCATTGGCGCTCCCAATTCGTCCAATTCCCTGCGGCTTGTCGAAGTGGCAGAGCGGCTGGGGACCACGGCAAAACTGATCCAGCGAGCGCAAGATATCGATCCGCAATGGCTCGAAGGTGTGGGCACTTTGGGGCTGACTGCGGGGGCATCTGCGCCGGAAACTCTGGTTCGCGAAGTCGTCGCGCAATTGGCCTCCATCCGCAATGTCGAAGAACAGACGATCGTGGCAGCGGAAGAGAAAATGGTCTTTAAGCTGCCGCGCCAGCTGACCGACTAGAGGCTGCTGGATCTAGCTTACGTGGCGGTTTACACTCATCTTTCAGCCGAGCAATTGGCGGCGCTAATAGAGACCTATGACGTCGGCGAGTTGACCAGTGTTAAGGGCATTGCCGAGGGCGTTTCCAATTCCAATTGGCTGGTTGAGACAAGCGGCTCCTCCCAGGGTCACGGCACGCAATTCATCCTCACCATGTATGAGCGCCGGATTGATACAGCCGAATTGCCCTATTTTCTCGGCCTGCTCGACCATCTATCGGCCAAGGGCTGCCCCGTTCCTGCGACCATTCACGACCGCGACGGGGCCGCGAGCCGAGTGATTGACGGGAAATCGGTCGCGCTGATTGAGTTTCTGCCCGGTGTCTCTCCGTCAGAGCCAACCCCCGCCCAAACCCGCAGCGTTGGCGAGGCTTTGGCGGGCATGCATTTGGCATCACAAGATTACCCGCTCACCAGAGCCAATCAGATGGGCCTTAGCGATACATTGCGCAGCCTAGAGGGATGCACCGCTGAGAGGCTCAAAACCATCCACGCTGATCTGCCCTCAGTGCTTGCGCCAGCCCGCTCGCTGGCAACGCTCGACACAGCCAATTTGCCAAGCGCCAATATCCACGCCGATCTGTTTCCCGACAATGTCTTGATGCTGGGCGACACAGTGTCGGGCATGATCGATTTTTACTTTGCTTGCAGCGACACGATGGCATTGGATCTCGCAACAACACACGCGGCATGGTGCTTCGATAAGGCAGGCCAATGCTTGAGTGGCCAAAGTTCAGCCTTGCTGGATGGCTATCAATCCGTGCGCCCGCTTCGCGCTGCAGAACGCGAGGCTTTGCCCGCCATTGCCCAAGGAGCAGCCTTGCGCTTTGTCGCGAGCCGCGCGGAAGATTGGCTCGACACACCCGATGATGCTCTGGTCACCCGCAAAGACCCGATGGACTTCGTCAAGCGCTGGAAATTCTACGAGCAATTTGGCAGATCCATTTTTGCAGGCTAACAGACACACCGTATTGAATTTCGAGCTGGATTCGCCAAAACCAAACCTATGAAAAAAGTAGAATTGTTCACAGACGGCGCCTGCAAGGGCAACCCTGGCCCTGGCGGTTGGGGCGCGTTGCTGCGGCTGGGCAAGCATGAAAAAGAGCTAACCGGCGGCGAACTCGACACCACCAACAATCGGATGGAGATGATGGCGGCCATTCGCGGGCTCAATGCCTTGATCGAGCCGTGTCAGGTTGAGGTCTTTACAGACAGCAAATATCTGGTCGATGGGATCACCAAATGGGTCGAGGGTTGGAAAAAGCGCGGCTGGGTCAATGCCAGCAAAAAACCCGTTCGCAATGCCGATTTGTGGCACGAACTGATCGAAGTAACGGGCCGTCACGAGGTCAATTGGAACTGGGTTAAGGGCCATGCAGGCCATGCCGAAAACGAGCGGGTTGACCGCTTGGCGAGCGATGCCGCTGAACAAGTGATCCGCGACGAGGCAGCGCGCGAAGCAGCCGAAGCCGAATAGGCTCTTTTATCAGCGGGCCTAATGTTTGGGGCTTAGGCACAATTAAGCCGGGCATCCGCAAAGGAAACCCGGCTCAATTTAAAACCAAAGTTCGCGCTCATTTTGCGCGATAAGCGGTTTAGCTATTGTCTTGCGTCGGTGCGCCAGGACCATTCTTTTGGATCGAGTCAATCGCGTTTTGCGCGCTCGATTTGCTTGAATAGCCTTGCGTCGAGAACATCACTTCTGTGTTGTACTTAAAGCGCACGCGAAACTCGCCGGCTTTGTCTTTGTAGATTTCGAAATGGTGACCCATTATATATCCCCCTTCATATATGTTGCTGAACTAATTCGACTCTTATGGCTAATGGCATATGAATTCAGCATGACTGTAGCAGCTACTAAGGCTGAGGCCCACTAAAAGGCCTTCGCCATTTCACCCTCAGCACTGCAAGCAGAGCCAACCGCTTCACCAGAACGATTGCCAAAACGTTGGGGCGCATAAAGATCCGCATCAATCGCCTGTGTCATCGCATCGCGGCTATGCCCCAGCAAAAGCTGCGCACCCAGCCGAGCAGCAGCAGGCGCGGTCTGAATGCCATAGCCGCCTTGTCCTGCAAACCACGCAAAGCCCTCGACTTGCGGGTCAAAACCATAAATCGGCAGGCGATCAGGGGCAAAACTGCGCAAGCCCGCCCAGCGATGCTCCACCCCTTCGATTTGCCAATCGCAGACTGCGCCAAACCGCTCTATCGCAAGCGCCACATCCATTTCCTCTGGCGCTGCATCGCAAGGTGCACTGGGCGTCTCATCATGCGGGCTTAGCCAAATTCGGCCCGCCTCAGGCTTAAAGTAAAAGCTGCCATTAATATCGAGCACTAGCGGCAAATCAGCAGGAGCGACGGGCTTGGTCCGGCATTGCACCACCGTTCGGCGAAAGGGCGTAATGCCAAGTGGTTTTGCGCCAGCCAGCGCCGCAATATGATCGGCCCATGCCCCGCCAGCATTGACCAGACACGCTGCCTCATAAGTCTCACCCGAAGCGGTTGTTAGCCGCCATCTCCCCGCGCGGCGCGTGGCTGCGACAAGCCCAGCACGCACAGCAAGAGTGACGCCCGCTGAGCGCCCTCGCGCAAGATAGTGGCTGTGCAGGCCGCCAACATCAATGTCAGCGCAAGCAGGCTCCCATATCGCGCCCGTCCAAGCTGGTTTTAAGCCCTGAATGCGGGCGCCAAGCCTGCCTTGGCCCAGCCGCTCCAGAGTTGCCCCGCTGCCATCAAAATCGGCCTCAAACTGATCGAGAGCGCTTCTGTCTTCATCGCGCCCAATATATAAGGCGCCGCGCTGGTTGAGAAAGCCATTGTCGCGCAGATAATCGCCCGAGGCGAGCGTCAGCGGAACAATCTGCGGCCCGCCATAGCATTCCTCCCAGAAAGCCGCCGAGCGACCTGTTGCGTGATAGCCCGGCGCGTCTTCTGCTTCCAAAATAAGCACGCTGGCATGGTCGGACAGCTCGGCTGCTAGACTAGCGCCTGCCATGCCTGC
>CAZTFZ010000030.1:6745-15314 GCA_964613105.1 uncultured Porphyrobacter sp.
GCTTTCGGGGCTTTCTTTCGGCGCAACCCGGTCCAAGAACTGCAAGATAGCTGCCATCGCTTTGGCCCGCACTTCGTCTGTCTCGCGCAGGATTTCATGCCGCGCCTCTGGCCCGAACACAGCCAATTCGCCCTTCGGCAAGCGCTGCGCTGCCCGCTCTGCCGCTGTGTGGGAGACCAATTCATCATGGGTTGTCGAAACCATCAGCACAGGCACGTCCACCTGCTCCATCGCTCCGCTCCGGTCGAGCACTCTGGTCGAGGCATAGGCCCGCTCGACCCAGCGCCAACTGCCCGGCCCCATAACAAGCTCGGGCCGCGTTTCGCGCCACCAAAGCTCATCGGCATAGCGCGCATCATCATGGGTTAAGAGGTCTTGGCGTCCCTCGGGAAATTCGCCCGGCTTTTCGCTCCATTTCCATGCTGGCCGTCTTGCATCGCCCAGCCATGTCATCAACCGAGCGGCAAAATGCAAAATGGGCAAAGGCAAAGGAGGCCCGCCCATTGCCAGCATTGGCGCAGACAAAAAGACAGCGTCAGGGCGCAGGCGCTGCTCAATCAAAGCGCGGGTGACCAAATGGCCGCCCATGGAATGCGCTGCAAGAACATGCGGACCGGGTGTTGCGGCCTGCCATTGCTGCCAGAGCGCGGCGAGATCATCGATCCAGATTGCGAAGTCTTCAATATGGCCAGTGAACGGATTGCCGCCTAGTCGCCCGGACCCTGCCTGTCCGCGCCAATCAGCAGCCGTTACCCGCCAACCAGCGCGGTGCAATTCTTCCAAGCTTTCAAGATATTTCTCATAATTGTCGCCGCGCCCGGGAAGAAACAACACCGAGCCGCGCTGCGAGGTTCCAGCTGGCCAATCAATGCGCCTAATCTGATGGCCATCTGGGGCTGTCCAAAAACTCTCTTTCGCCAAAGCAGGAATGGCGCGCCGGTCGATCGGCCCGCCCCCGTTCTTAGCCGCTTTGCGAGCCGGTTTTTCAGCGCCGTTATCTGATTGGAGCGACCGAGCCGATGATCCTTCGCCTGCGATGATACCCTCCCCTTCATGATCTCTAATTGGCATGGTTACTATTTGGTAAGCACTCGCCTGTAGCAAGCCTTCTGAATGATATTCTTTTCGCAACATAATGTTGCAAAACTCAGGGGCATGATCTTGCAGGACATATTTTCCTACGCATTGCTGGGCGCATTGGCAATTGCGCTGATTATTGCCGCGATTACCGATATTCGGCACCGCCGGATTGCCAATTGGCTCAACGCTGGGATCGCTTTGTCAGCGCCTTTGTTTTGGTGGGTTTGCGGCCTCTCGCTCTGGCCCGATGTCGCCATGCAATTTGGCGTCGCATTGGCGGCTTTTGCGCTGCTTGCGGGCCTGTTTGCGCTCAAAATGATGGGCGGCGGCGATGTTAAGCTGCTGACTGCTTTGGCCTTGTGGGTTCCGCCTGCGGCCTTTCTAAAACTGATACTTATCATGGCCTTAGCTGGCGGAGCGCTGACTGTGGCCATGGGCACATGGCATGTCGTGCGGCGACGCAAAGACCGCCTCGCCATTCCTTACGGCGTGGCCATTTCATTCGCCGGCCTGTGGGTCATCATTTCCGAGGGACAATCTTGGGCAAGTCAAGCGCTTAGCGTCTGACCGCAACCCGATTTTAACCATTGGGGCGCTAAGCCCTGAACATACAATAGCTCGCGAACGTTTTGCGGGTTTTTCCAAAAGGGGGCTTGAAAAGCCATGGATAGGAAAAAACTGGTCCTTTTAGTGGGCGCATTGGTCATCGCGGTAGCAACCGCATTGATCGCTCGCAGCATGTTTGCAGGCGCCTCTGCGCCAGAGGCAGAAGCTGCGCCTGTGCCAACAGGTCCAAAGGTTCTCGTCGCACAACGTGCATTGCCAACCGGCACCATCATCACTGCCGAAGCCATGGGCTATCAGCAATGGCCCGAGGAACTGGTGCAAGACGCCTATTTCCTCGACGGCGAAACCGATGTTAGCACTTTGCTCGGCACGGTTGTGCGCCATCCTATCACGGCAGGTGAGCCGGTTACGCAAGGCTCGCTGGTTAGCCCTGGCGACCGCGGCTTTCTAGCAGCGGCCCTAACACCTGGCATGCGCGCCATCACTGTTCCAGTTGATGCACGCACCGGCGTTGCAGGCTTTGTCTTCCCGGGCGACCGCGTTGATTTGATGCTGACCCAAACCATCGAAGGCGATGCGGGCGGATTGCAAACCTCAGAAACCATTCTGCGCAATCTGCGCGTCTTGGCGACTGACCAATCAACCACGCAAGAGACCAATGAGAACGGTGACACAGTCGTTCGCCAGTTCCGCACGGTTACCTTTGAAGTCACACCTAAGATCGCCGAGAAAGTCTCGGTTGCACAAACCATCGGCACATTGAGCCTATCCTTGCGGTCATTGGCCGACAATGAAGGCGATG
This sequence comes from uncultured Porphyrobacter sp., assembly GCA_964613105.1. Lineage (GTDB taxonomy): Bacteria > Pseudomonadota > Alphaproteobacteria > Sphingomonadales > Sphingomonadaceae > Erythrobacter. The sequence goes on from CAZTFZ010000030.1 coordinate 9,195, forward strand.
TTGAGCGTGCTTTGGCATCAGGTGCGATCACTATCCCAGACAATGCAACGCCCGAAGAAGAAGCTCGCATCCTGCGCCAGGCTAGCGCCCGCCCGCAAGAAGCGCGCTCAAGCTTTGTAACAGGCGGTGATGTCTCGCGTTTCCAACCGCGTGAATTGCCCAAGACACCTGAAGAGGTCGTCGAAGAAGAGGCCGGTCCAACCGGCCCAACGGTCCGGGTTTCGCGCGGCAATCAAACCTCGCAAGTCACTATCGGCAGCGGCACTTCAACCGCAGTCAACAATCTCGTGAACAGCACAGCCCAAGGCACAGCCAATGCGGGTGAAACCGCACCAGCTGCGCTGTCAACGCTTCGCTAACCGCAATTTGCAATTACCGATCTGCCATTAAGGGGCCCGATCAATGAAACGTCGTCTTACACTTAAAGCATTGCCGCTAAAGGCATTGATGGCCAGCCTGGTTGTCGCACCACTTGCGGCTACTCCTGCAACCGTCGCTCACGCACAAGGGACAGTTAAGCCTTCTCAAGAGATCGCTTTGTCGATTGGTCGCGGCGAGCTTGTCAATGTCCCTGGCGTCATGGCAGATGTCTTTGTTGCCAATGATCAGATTGCTGATGTGCAGGTCAAATCGCAGCGCCAGCTTTATGTCTTTGGCAAATCAGGCGGCGAAACGACCGTCTATGCCAGCAATGCCCGCGGCGATATCATTTGGTCGAGCACCATTCGCGTTGGCTCGAACATTTCCAGCATTGACCAAATGCTCAGCCTTGCCATGCCCGATGCAAAAATCGGCGTTTCTACGCTTGGCGCTAACACAGTCTTGCTGACCGGCACTGTCGCCTCTCCTGAGGATGCTGCCGAAGCGCAGCGCCTCGTCGAAGCCTTTGTTGGTGGCGCAAATGGCGAAGCCAATGTCATCACACGGCTCCGCATGTCGACACCGCTTCAGGTCAATCTGAGGGTTCGCTTTGCCGAGGTCAGCCGCAGCGTCGTTCGCACGCTTGGCGCAAACATCACCAGCATCGATGGCACAGGCGGCTTCCGCTTTGGCATTGGTAATGGCCGCGCAACGACTGGCGGCGATTTTAGCCCACAAGGCCCGCTAAGCACTGGTAATGGCGTGGGCGGAGCAGCATTTGTTCTGCCCGATGGCTCGACTATTGCTGGTCCGGCTGTGCAATCGCAAGATAGCGGTTCAACCATTTCAGGGCTTGGCAATTTGCTCGGCCTTGATCTTTTGGGCGCGCTTGATCTGGCCGAACAGTCTGGCTTTGTGCGCACCTTGTCAGAGCCCAACCTCACCGCATTGTCGGGCGAGACAGCAAACTTCTTGGCGGGCGGCGAATTTCCTATTCCAATCGCCTCTGGCCTTGGCGCAACTGCGATTGAATTTCGCGATTTCGGTGTGAGCTTGTCTTACACGCCAACGGTTCTGTCCAATGGCCGCATCTCGATCCGAGTGCGTCCCGAAGTATCCGAATTGTCGCTGCAAGGCGCGGTCACAGTGGGCGGATTTCAGATCCCTGCCCTCACCATCCGCCGCGCAGAAACGACCGTTGAGCTTGGCTCTGGCCAAAGCTTTATGATCGCTGGCTTGATGAGCAACAACGCACAGAACACAATCGACAAAACACCAGGTGCTGGCGATGTGCCGATCCTTGGCAATCTGTTCCGCTCAACCGAGTTTAGGCGCGGAGAAACAGAGCTTGTTATCGTGGTTACGCCATATTTGGTGAAGCCGGTTAACGATCGCGACATTGTCCTGCCGACCGATGGCTTCCGTTCTCCCAATGATGCCCAGCGACTGCTGCGCAATATGGATAATGACGGCGAGTCTGGTGAAGCAGGCCGACGCCCTGGCCCTGTAACCGCAGAAGAAGCAGCCAATGCCGCTGCTTTCCCACAAGTGTCGCAAAGCACACCTGCCGCAAACGGTGCGGCGCAACCCGACCAGCCACGCCGCAATGAACGCACCGCCGAAGCAGTCGCTCCCGGCTTTAGCTTCAAGTGAGAGAGATGAGACCAATGCGAACTGTCATGACCCATAAACTCACCCGCAATTTGGGCGCGGCTCTTGCCGTAACGCTCGGCCTTGGCCTTTCGGCTTGCGGCACCACCAGCGGCAACACTGCAGAACTGAACCGCTCGCTTTATAGCGTCAATCAGCCTGTAGTCGAACGCTCTACCATGACCTTTGATGTCGCCACCCACTCTGGCGGCATGGCGGTCAATGAACAGCAACGCCTCGCCGGATGGTTTGAAGCGATGGAACTGCGCCATGGCGACAGAGTATCAATCGACGATCCAGCCAGCAATAAAGCGACCCGCGATGTGATTGCATCTTTGGCAGGACGCTATGGGGTTCTGGTTGCCGATGGCGCACCAACAACGGCGCAGTTTATTCGGCCCGGCCAAGCGCGGGTTGTGATCACACGCTCCAGCGCATCTGTACCCAATTGCCCGAATTGGGCCTCCAATAGTGACCTCAGCTATTCGAACAACTCGCATTCCAACTATGGCTGTTCGATCAATTCCAATCTGGCCGCAATGGTCGCCAATCCAGAGGACCTTATCAAAGGCCAACAGGGCACTGGCGAAACAATTGTATCCACATCGACCAAAGCGATCGAAACTTTCCGCGAGCAAGCACCAACAGGCGCTGGCGGTCTGACCTCAGCAACCACCGAAGGAGGCAATTGAGCCATGAACGCTCCTTGGAAAGCTGGCATGCCCGGCAATCGCGATCCTTTTGCGGCCTATATTTGCGACGAAGCTGCGCTTGATGTCTTGCGCCCTGTCGTCATCGAATTGGGCTGGGCCCCGGAAAAGTGCAACAAAGGCGGATTGCGCAATGCAATTCAATCGCTCTCTGTTAGCGCCAGCCCGAACATCCTTTTGGTCGATCTGTCCGAAAGCGGTGACCCATTGAATGATATCAACGCGCTTGCCGAGGTTTGCGAACCTGGCACAGTCGTGGTCGCCATTGGCCAAGTCAATGACGTGCGCCTCTATCGCGATTTGCTCGCCAGCGGCATTCACGACTATCTGCTGAAGCCTTTGTCGGCTGCTGCTCTGCGCGATGCGCTGAACGGTGCTCAAGCGGTCTTTGCTGCGCCCAAATCCAGCGATGGCGATGTGGTTAAGAGCCATGTTTCCACCGCAGTGGTTGGCACACGCGGCGGGGTCGGTGCATCGACACTCGCGACATCTTTGAGCTGGTTGTTTGCAACACAGCACAATTTGCCAACCGCATTGCTCGATCTCGACATCCATTTTGGCACAGGCGCCTTGTCGCTTGATCTAGAGCCGGGCCGAGGCCTCACCGATGCGATCGACAATCCCAGCCGAATTGATGGCTTGTTTATCGAACGCGCGATGATCCGCGCCCACGATAATCTGGCCATTCTATCAGCCGAAGCGCCGATCAACTCGCCGCTGATGACAGATGGCGCTGCCTTCCTCCAATTGGAAGAAGAATTCCGCCATGCGTTTGAAATAACCATGATTGACATGCCGCGCAATATGCTGATCAATTTCCCGCATTTGCTAAGCGATGTGAATGTGGTGGTTCTGGCGACAGAAATGACGCTTGCCAGCGCACGCGATTCGATCCGTATCTTGTCATGGCTCAAAACCAATGCCGCTCATGCGGTGCCTTTGGTTGTCGCCAATAAGGTTCAGCCCGGCACGCAAGAAATCAGCAAGGCTGACTTCGAAGCCTCAATCGAACGCAAGATCGATTTCAGCATCCCTTATGATGCCAAAGCCGCCTCCAACGCAGCCAAGCTTGGGCAAACCTTTGCCGAAGCCAATGCCTCGGCCAAATCGACTGCTCAGATCAAAGCTCTGGCAGAGCGGATCATGGGTTCCAGCGAGCAAGAGGGCGAAGAGGGCGAAGAGCAAGGCAAGAAATCCCTGCTCGGCGGCTTCGATTTGAAATCGCTCATGGCGAAAAAGAAAAAGCAGCCCTCGAAAGACCGTGAGCCTGCCGAATAAGCCGCAAGGCTGACGGCGGTTCGCACCTCAGGGCAATCGGAATTGAATAATGGTATTTGACGGAGATCACGCATGGGCATGATACAGCTTGGGTTGATCGTCATCGGCGTGATGGCGCTGCTGGGTATGGGCTATGTCGTAGCCATGGGCCCCTCGCCCGCCAAAGCGAGTCAAAGGCGGCTGGAACAGCTGCGTTTTCGTCATTCTGAAAGCACCGATACTAAGGTTGAATCGCAACTCAAAAAAGCGATTGCGGCGCGTAAACCTAAGGTCAAAGTTAAAGCGGGTTCAACCTCGCGGATTGATGCTTTGGCTATTCGTTTGGACCGCACCGGTAAGGGTTGGTCGCTTTCGCAATATGCCTATGCTTCGCTTGGGTTGACCTTAGCGATTGCTACGATTGTTTTTCTGCGCTCTGGCGCTTTGCTGCTGGCCCTAGGGGTTGGCGGGGTCATTGGCCTTGGCATCCCGCATATGGTGGTGAATTTCTTCATCAAGCGCCGGACCAATCAGTTTAACACCAAATTTCCCGACGCCATCGAGCTGTTGGTTCGCGGCCTGCGCTCAGGCCTGCCTGTGACAGAGACGCTTGCCGTTGTCGCTCAGGAAGTTCCGGGCCCTGTTGGCGTCGAGTTTAAGGGCATTGTCGAGCGGATCAAAATTGGTCGGACAATGGAAGAATCGCTCACCGAAACGGCTGAGCGGCTCAACATTCCAGAGTTCAACTTCTTCTGCATCACCCTTGCAATCCAACGCGAGACCGGCGGTAACTTGGCAGAGACACTGTCGAACCTATCAGACGTTTTGCGCAAGCGGAGCCAGATGAAGCTCAAGATCAAAGCTATGAGCTCTGAGTCCAAAGCTTCGGCCTATATCGTTGGTTCTTTACCTTTCATCGTCTTCGCCATGATTTGGTGGATTAACCCCGGCTATGTCGGCGGCTTTTTCGAAGAAGAACGCTTGATTGCAACGGGCCTTGGCGGCCTCACATGGATGGGCATTGGCGTGTTCATCATGGCCAAAATGGTCAGCTTCGAAATCTAATGAGGAACGCAACAGAGCCATGTTAGACACACCTGCGGGCCCCACCCTTCTTGGTTTCGACGTTATTCTGGTCGGCTCTTTGCTGGCCGGCGTGGCTGCGCTGTTCGTGATGGTCGCGATCTATACTGCGGTCACGATCAAGGACCCAATGGCCAAGCGCGTAAAAGCGCTCAATGAAAGGCGTGACGAGCTGAAGGCTGGCATCGTCACAGCCACTGCCAAAAAGCGTCAAAGCCTCGTTCGCAAGAATGAGACGACCGATAAGGTCAAGGATTCGCTTGGCAGCATGAAATTGCTGCAGGATTCCCAGATCCAAATGATGCAGCAAAAGCTGGCTTGGGCTGGTAAGCGCAACAAGGAAGTCGCGGTCATTCTGATCGGCTTGCGGATGATCTTGCCGATTATCTTTGGCGGCTTGGCTTTCGTCATGCTCTATGTCGTAGAGATCTATCCCGATTGGGAGTTTAAGCGCTTTGCAGCCCTCGCTGTGACGGTCTTGCTCTCTTATAAGGGGCCAGAGATTTACCTCTCTAACCTTGCCAAGAAGCGCACCGATGCAATCCGCAAAGGCTTGCCCGATGCGCTCGATCTGCTGGTTATCTGCGCCGAAGCGGGCCTTACCGTTGATGCCGCCTTTAACCGCGTAGCAAAGGAATTGGGCCGAGCTTATCCTGAATTGGGCGATGAGTTCGCACTCACAGCCATCGAGCTAAGCTTCCTCAATGAGCGTAAGCAGGCTTTTGATAACCTTGCCTATCGCGTCAATCTAGAGGCAGTGAAAGGCGTGGTTACAACCATGGTCCAAACCGAGCGTTATGGTACGCCGCTCGCTAGCGCCTTGCGCGTTCTGTCAGCTGAATTCCGTAATGACCGGATGATGCGGGCCGAGGAAAAGGCAGCGCGTCTGCCAGCCATTATGACCATTCCCCTGATTATGTTCATTCTACCAGTGCTGTTTATCGTGATCTTGGGCCCAGCGGCCTGCTCGATCTCCGATGCATTCGCTGGCGGGGTTGGCTAGCGAGGGCTTTCAAGCGAACGCCTCTATTGGCAGACCCAAAAAAGGGCGGGAGGCTTA
>CAZTFZ010000031.1:0-2233 GCA_964613105.1 uncultured Porphyrobacter sp.
CCGCCCAGCCACAACGCCGTACCTGCAATCGCCACCATCACAACCGCGCTTGCGAGCCGGACAGGCAAGTCAGAATTTTTTGAGGCCGTCTTAGCGTCCGCCATAACGCCGATCTCTTGTCTCAAAATCAGTCAGAGCGGCTTGCAAGTGCTCGGGTGTGTAATCGGGCCACAAGACTTCGGTGAACATCATTTCAGCATAGGCGGCCTGCCACAAAAGGAAATTCGACAGACGAACTTCGCCGCTGGTGCGGATGAGCAGGTCGAGCGGCGGCAAATCGGCGGTGAACAAATGGCTTTCGAGCGCGCTTTCAGAGATCTCGCCCTGTTCCGCCGCCAAGGTCGCAGCGCGGACTATTTCCTGCTGCGCCCCGTAGTTTAGCGCAACCGCGAGGGTTCTTTTGCCTTTTGCAGTCTGCTCTAGGGCATCCTCGATCAAATCAACGATATCGGGTGCAAGCGCCTTATAATCCCCAATAATTTTAAGCTTCACATCATTGGCGACAAACTCTGCAAGGTCCGACAGGATAAATTTGCGCAAGAGGCCCATCAGGTGATCGACCTCATCAGCAGGGCGTTTCCAATTCTCGCTCGAAAAAGCGTAAAGCGTCAGGCAATCAATGCCCATCGGCTCAATCGCGCGAACGAGCTTGCGCACAGCCTCTACCCCGCGTTGATGGCCCAGAGCGCGCGGCAGACCGCGCTGCTTTGCCCAGCGCCCATTGCCATCCATGATAATGGCAACATGCTTTGCTTTGGCGCATCCCTGCTCGTCGCTCATGATTGCGGTCCGATACTCTGCCCCATCAATGCCAGACCTATTGGGTCAGGATTTCTTTCTCTTTGGCAGCAGACGCGTCATCAGCCTCGGACACAAAGCGATCGGTGAGCTTTTGCACTTCATCCTCAAGCCGCTTGCGATCATCCTCGGAGATGACCTTCTTCTTCTCGTCTTCTTTCAGCGACTCCATGCCATCACGCCGCACATTGCGGATCGCGATCTTGGCGTTCTCGGCATAGGTTCCAGCGAGCTTAGCCAGTTCCTTGCGGCGTTCCTCGGTAAGGTCCGGCATAGGCAAGCGCAGCGTTTGCCCATCGGTCATCGGGTTGAGGCCGAGGTTAGCGTGGGCAATGCCCTTTTCCACCGCAGTGATATTGCTCTTATCCCAGACCTGCACGCTCAGCATGCGCGGCTCTGGCGCGCTGACGGTTGCAACCTGATTGAGCGGCATCATCGCGCCATAGACATCGACTTGCACTGGATCGAGCAGAGCCGTGTTCGCGCGGCCTGTGCGCAATCCGCCCAAATCGCCGCGCAGGCTTTCCACCGCGCCTGACATGCGCCGTTCAATATCGTCACGTTCATATTTGGCCATAATTTTTGTGCTTTCTCTCTCAAAACCTTAGTCGAAGTGAGGCTCTAGCCCTCACCCTGCACGATCGTTTGCACTCCGTCACCATCGAGCACGCGAGCAACATTGCCCCGCTCGCGGATGGAAAAGACGAGGATGGGGATCGTATTCTCGCGGCAAAGCGCCACCGCAGAGGCGTCCATTACCTTAAGATTGTCCGCCAAGACTTGCCCGTAAGTGATTGTTTCAAAGCGTTTTGCGTCTGGGTTGGCTTTGGGGTCGCTGTCGTAAACCCCGTCAACGCTTGTGCCTTTCAGCAAGGCATCGCAATTCATCTCGGCTGCGCGCAGGGCAGCGCCTGTATCAGTTGTAAAGAAGGGATTGCCCGTGCCAGCGGCGAAAATGACGATCCGCCCTTTTTGCAAATGCCGCTCTGCCCGGCGGCGAATGTAAGGCTCGCACACGGTCGCCATCGGAATGGCGGATTGCACGCGGGTTTGGACGCCGAGTTTTTCCAAAGCATTTTGCATCGCGAGCGCGTTCATCACTGTTGCGAGCATGCCCATATAGTCGCCGGTTGTGCGGTCGAGGCCTTTGGCCGCCCCTGCTATACCGCGAAAGATATTGCCCCCGCCGATCACAAGGCAAATCTCTAGCCCTGTGTCCTTGGCCGCTTTCACCTCTTCTGCGAGGCGTGCAACATAGGCTGGGTCGATGCCATATTCTTGGCTCCCCATGAGGACTTCGCCAGAGAGCTTGAGCAAAATACGTTTGTAAGATGGCTTGGACATGCACATTCCATATTGAAAGCTTGGTTGCGGTTCCTTAGCCACACACAATGACAGGCGCAAAGGGAAAGCGAGAAAGTGATGGGGGAAGCTC
>CAZTFZ010000031.1:2333-15277 GCA_964613105.1 uncultured Porphyrobacter sp.
CGCAAAATCCTGACCCTCCTAGCGCTTGTTCTGATCTTTCTGGCGATCAAGGCCTTCTATGACACCACCCGCACACCCGCCGTCGAACGCATCACGGTGCGCCTTGCAAGTATGGAGCCGCAGGCAAACCCCGTCACGCTCGCATTCATTAGCGATGTTCACGTCGCTGGCCCTGATATGCCGCCTTCGCGGCTCACAGACATAGTCGAGCAGATCAATGCGTTGGAGCCTGATATGCTGCTGATCGCGGGTGATTTCGTTAGCGATAAGCCCGCCGCAACGCGGATTTACAGCGCTGCAGAGGCAATCGCGCCTTTCGCCAATCTCGACCCAAAAATCGCATCTGTGGCCGTGCCCGGCAATCACGATCATTGGCGCGATATGCCCGCCATTGCAGCGGCGCTGAATGCACAAGGCTTCACTCTGCTTGCCAATGAAGCACAAGAGATAGGCGAACTCGCGATCGCAGGCCTCGATGATGATTTCTCTGGTCTAGCAAATGTCCAAGGGACTTTGGCTCAAATAGCGGACCCTGCGTCGCCCAAAGTCATGCTCAGCCACAGCCCCGACCCCTTCCCCGATTTGCCAGAGAACTTCGGACTTATGCTGGCAGGCCACACCCATTGCGGACAGATTGCTTTGCCCAAGCTGTGGGGGTTTGGTGGTCGCGCAATTATGACCGCCTCACGCCACGGACAGCGTTATGCCTGCGGTGTGGTGAGCGAGAACGGCAATGTGCTGATCACCAGCGCAGGGCTTGGCACAAGCATTCTGCCCGTCCGTCTGTTCACTCAGCCGGAAATTTGGCTCATAACGATAAGGCCGCCAGACCCCAATTAAGGGACCCAGCGGCCAATCATAATTGCAAAGGTGAAAGAGCCTAGCCCTTGAGCGTCGCTGCGACTTCTGCGGCGAAGTCTTCTTCCTTCTTCTCGATCCCCTCGCCCAATTGGAAGCGGACATAATCCTTCAGCACAATCGCAGTGCCTGCTTCCTTGCCGGCATTGGCCACAACGTCAGCAATCGGCGTCTTATTGTCGATCACATAGATCTGGCTGAGCAGAGCGTTTTCCTTGGCGAATTTCTTAATCGCGCCCTCAACCATCTTTTCTTGGACGTTCTCAGGCTTGCCGCTTTCAGCCGCTTTTTCCTGAGCGATACCGCGCTCGCGCTCAATCACGTCAGCATCAAGACCGTCAGCATTGAGCGCTTGCGGGAAGGCGGCTGCGATATGCATCGCAAGCTGCTTGCCCAAAGGCTCAAGCACGTCAGCGCCTGCATCGCTTTCAAGAGCGACAAGCACGCCGATTTTGCCGAGGCCCGCTGCGGCTGCATTGTGGACGTAAGGGACAATCGCGCCCTTATCGACCGTTACAGTGCTCATCCGGCGAAGCTGCTGGTTCTCGCCGATAGTGGCGATGTTGTCTGTCAGCTTCTCAGACACTGTGCCGCCATCAGGATAGGCTGCCGCTTTCAAGGCTTCCACATCATCACCATCAACGCCCAAAGCGGTTTCGGTGGTTTTGCGGACGAAATCTTGGAACTGATCGTTCTTGGCAACGAAATCGGTTTCAGAGTTCAGCTCAACCGCAACGCCGCGCGTGCCCGATACAGCAACGCCGACCAAGCCCTCTGCCGCGGTCCGGCTGGATTTCTTTTGAGCGGTTGCAAGGCCCTTCGCGCGCAATGCATCGACAGCAGCCTCAATATCGCCGCCAGCTTCGGTCAGCGCCTTCTTGGCATCCATCATGCCTGCGCCAGTTTTCTCGCGCAGGGCTTTAATATCAGCGACTGTAAAATCAGCCATGACTTAAGTCCTCTTATCTAGGTGTTATGCTGCGAGGACCGCATTCAAACGGTCGGCCGAGCATTTTAAAAAAAACCGTCTCGGCAGGGCGAACACTTGGCCGAGACAGATTGCAATTTGGCTTAGCCCTCTGCGGTGGCTTCCACGGGTGGCTCTTCCATAGTGCCAACCTCAGAACCAGCCATTTGGCCTTTGCCGCTATCAGCAGCTGCACCGATTGCCTCGCAATACATGCGAACCGCGCGGCTCGCATCGTCATTGCCGGGAACTGGGAACGCAATGCCCGTTGGATCAGTGTTGGTGTCGAGCACCGCAATCACAGGAATGCCAAGGACATTGGCTTCTTTAATCGCCAGCTCTTCTTTGTTGGCATCGATTACGAACATCACGTCAGGCGGTCCGCCCATATCGCGAATGCCGCCAAGCGACAGCTCAAGCTTGTCACGCTCACGCGTCAATTGCAGAACTTCTTTCTTGGTAAGACCAGACGTTTCGCCGCCCAATTGCTCTTCAAGAGTTTTGAGGCGCTTGATCGAGAGCGAAATTGTTTTCCAATTGGTCAGCATCCCGCCGAGCCAACGGTGGTTCACAAAGTGCTGGCCCGATGCGCGCGCCGTTTCAGCGATCGCATCTTGTGCCTGACGCTTGGTTCCCACGAACAAAACCTTGCCGCCAGCGCCAACGGTTTGCGACACAAATTCAAGCGCACGCGCAAATAGCGGTACGGTTTGTGACAAATCGATGATGTGGATGCCGTTGCGAGCGCCGAAAATATACGGCTTCATGCGCGGGTTCCAACGGTGGGTTTGGTGGCCGAAGTGTGCGCCGGCCTCGATCAATTGCTGCATCGTGACGGTAGGTGCCGCCATAAGTAATTCCTTTCCGGTTGTTCCTCTGGATGGCTGGAACCTGCTGTGCGGCCAGAAACAAGCTTTCGCTCGACTTCCTTTTCCCGCTTGCAGGCACCGGTATGAAATGCCGTCCATGTGAATTTGCCAGGCCCAAAACCAATCACAATGATTCGCTTTATGACATTGGCTGGCGACCCATTAGCCCCGCCTTTCCCAAAATTCCAGTCAAAAGCGCATCGGGGTTTTGATCGGGTTGCCTCGCGACACCCCCTTACAGCGTATTAAGTGATCGCGGCAAAACGCACGGAACCCAAAAAAGCTCCTTGACAGTTAAGAACAAATCATGAACATGTAACGAATTACGCAGTCATACGGATATAAGCTTGAGGCGATTTGCTTAAGGGTTTTCCCAGGGATCGCCGACCAGCTTTGTAAAGTGTGACGTATTGAGGAGGCAGTTAGAATGTTTGAAGTGATGGTTTCAGGGCTTGTTTTCGTAATCGCATTGATGAGCCTTGTTGTGATAACCGATAGCGCTCTTCGCTGGCTCTCTGCTTATAAGCAATTGAGCTTCGCGCTTCAGCAAGACATCGCTCGGCAAGAAGTTGTTATGCCGCGTCTTCGCACTCTCGACAGAACGCAGCAGCCTTTCCGCCTTCGCGCACCATCTCGCAAAATTACAGGCACCCGCCAAGCAACAGGCAGCATCGCCGCCTGAGCGCCCTCTGTCTGGTTGAGAATGTGGCTGATTGAGCGTTGTTGGCCTCAGCGTTATTGGGTTTGGGACTTGCTCAAAGCGAGGTCCAAGAAAGCGAGGCGCCCTAGTTCGCACAGCCCACTCTTTATTCAGGCCTGCTCGACTTAGGCGCTCGCTCGCTGACGCTTAATCCGTGCATAGCGAAACAATCCCAAAGGAATGAGTGCAAGATAGGCAGCGCTAATCGCAATCAGCACCCACCAAGGCTCCAGCAAAACGCCTCCGCCAAATGCGATGCCGATAATGGCTATCAGCTCCAGCCTAATCCCGCGTCTTGGCCTTAGCGATGCCCAGCTCAAGGTTGCTATGTTCGAGATCATGAGCATAGCCACAAGGCCAAGCCAAATCCCGACAAGCAAAGGATCGCGCAGCGCCTCCTGCCCTGTTGCGATCCACAAATAGATCGGCAGGAAAGCTAGGCCCGCTGCAACTGGTGCAGGCACGCCCGTCAGGAAGCCGGCTGATTTATGCGGCTGCTCATCAACATCAATTTGCGCGTTGAACCGCGCCAGTCGCAGAGCGCAGCTAATCGCAAAAGCCAGGGCTGCAAACCAACCAAACCTTGGTACATCCTGCAAAGCCCATAGATAGACGATCACAGCAGGCGCAGTCCCAAATGAGAGCGAGTCCGCAAGACTATCGAGCTCTGCACCAAACCGTGATTGCGCATTCAACAGTCGAGCGATGCGGCCATCAAAGCCATCGAGCACCCCAGCCAACACGACTGCCAACACAGCAGCATCAAAATCGCCTGAAATCGCAAAGCGAATGCCGGTTAATCCAGCGCATAAGGCTGCGGCAGTAATGGCATTGGGTACAAACGCTCTCAGGCTAAGTCCGCGTGCAGCCTTACCATTTGCAATTGAGAGGTCTTCATCATCTGTCGCTTTGGGCCCTATTCGCGAGCCCGCCTTGGCGCTTTCCCCGGCAGCATTGGCAGCCTCGGTAGCACTCTCATCAATCGCCCCGCCTTTGGAGCCATCACTTTCGGAGCCAGAACCGCCAGCAGGCGCGCTCACTGAGAGACACCCTCGATCAAGCCTTGCGTTCCAATCTCACCCAAAATGGTTTCGCCTGCGACAATCCTTTGACCCAGCAAAACCTTGGGGTCAGTCCCAGCGGGCAAATACACATCCACCCTGCTACCAAAACGGATGAGGCCAACGCGCTGCCCTGCGCCAACTGTATCGCCCGATTTCACAAACGGAATAATACGGCGTGCGATTAAACCAGCGATCTGGGTAAAGCCGATTTTGGTGCCGTCCGCCCGCTCGATCAGAATATGCTGCCGCTCATTTTCCTCGCTCGCCTTATCGAGGCCAGCGTCAAGAAATTTGCCCGGAATATAGACCAAGCGGCGCACGATACCGGCAATAGGCGCGCGGTTAATGTGAACATCAAATACGCTCATAAAGATCGAGATGCGCATGACCTCCTCGTCAGGCAGCCCTATCTCGCCGCTGCCATCATCAATCCGCATTTCTTCAGGCGGCATCACCTTTGTTATCAGCGAGACCAAGCCATCGGCTGGCGCCACAATCGCTCGCTCGTCATGGGGGACAACCCGCTCTGGATCGCGGAAAAAGGCGAAGACACCCAAAGATAGGATAAGGATCGGCCAACCAACCCAGCCAAGCCCGAACAGGAACGTGAAAATCAGCCCAATGCCGACCGTCACAAGTCCCCATTTCCGGCCCTCCGGATGGATCGGGGGCCAGGACCATGCGACATCGCCGCTGCCCTTATTGTCTAGAAGTTCACCTGCCATTGTGGACACTTAGGCATGCAGCCGCCGCGCCGCAAGCGCTGCCCATGCCTTTAGGCGATCTTGCGCACAAACACGGTTCCCGCAGAATAACCTGCGCCAAAGCTACAGATCAAACCATTATCGCCCGCCGCCATATCCTCATTATGCAAGTGAAAGGCGATGATAGAACCCGCGCTGGAGGTGTTGCCATAGCTATCGAGGACTGTCGGGCTCTCGTCATCGCTCGCCTCATGCCCCAGCACCTTGTGGGCAATCAGCCTGTTCATCCCAGCATTGGCTTGGTGCAACCACATCCGCCTAAGGCTCTCAGGCTCAAGCCCCAAGCGCTCGCTTTCATCAAGGATCATCTGGGCCACCATTGGCACGACTTCTTTGAAGACTTTGCGCCCTTCTTGAACGAACAATTTGTCAGGCGCGCTGCTTGTTTGCGGCGATGCGCGATTGAGAAAGCCAAAATTGTTGCGAATATTGTTCGAAAACACTGTCTTCAATTTGGTCCCTAGGATCGCCCAATGATGGGCCGGCGCAATCGCGGCATCCTCAACCAAGACAGCGGTTGCCACATCACCAAAGATGAAATGGCTATCGCGGTCTCGCCAATTCAAATGGCCGCTCGTGATCTCTGGACTGACCACAAGCACGCTTTTCGCATTACCCGAGCGGATGTAATCCGCCGCTGTTTGGATGCCAAAGGTCGCCGAGGAACAGGCAACATTCATATCAAAGCCAAAGCCATCAATGCCAAGCTCTTGCTGGATTTCGACCGCCATCGCCGGATAGGCTCGCTCCATATTGGAGGCGGCACATAAGACAGCGTCGACATCCGCGACATCGCGGCCAGCCCGCTCAAGCGCTTGGCGGCAGGCAATCACGCCAATCTCTGCCATCATCGACAATTCATCATTGCCCCGCTCTTCCCATTGCGGAGCCATAATGGCGGGATCGAGCACGGGCGCTTTGCTCATCACATGGCGCGCCCTAATGCCGCTGGCCTTTTCGATGAACTCGGTTGAGCTTGGCGCCAAAGGCTCTACCTCGCCTGCTGCAATCGCGTCAGCATGGCTTTCATTATGCAGCTCAACAAAGCGGTTGAAACTAGCCACCAGCTCTTCGTTAGAGATGCTTTCGCTGGGCGTGAAAAGCCCAGTGGCAGAGATAACGGGGTGTCCGGTCATAGTCATACCTCTGACAAATAATCAGCCAAGTGATGCAGGGCAAGCTTCTGATTGCAAACCATTGCGTGTTTTACCTCTGCTTGGTTGGCAAAGCCTCGTTCCCAAAGCAGCATCTAGCACAAAAAAGGGGCCACCAGCGCAATGCCAGCAGCCCCTCTTTTTGATTAAATCGCCCTGATAAATAGTTCGGGGCGAAACGGTTTAGAACTTGGTCCGAACCGTCACACCGTAAGTCGCTGGCTCTTGCGGGAAGGCAGAGCGCGATGTGCCGCGAAGCACTGTGTTGAAGGTCACGCCGCGGGTTACCACGTCGGTGACATTCACGCCCCAAACTTCGATCTGCCAGCTCTCATCCTGAGCGCCGATCCCGGCACGCAGATTGACCTTGGTGTTGGCATCCTGAACATCGAAAGGAACAGGGGTGTCTGTTCCGAGGAACAATGCCTGGGTTGAAGTACGACGGTCGCTCTCTGACCGCGCTTGGGCAGAGAAGAAACCGCGCAAATAGTCGCCAATGTCCTTGTCATAATTGACGCCAGCGATCGCGACCAAGGTCGGCGCATTGGTTAGCGAGTTGCCGCACAATGTCGTGACGTTCAACGATACAATGCCATCGTCGCAATCGCTAGGATAACGCGCATCCGTGTAAGTCAAACCCAAATTGAACGTAAGGTTACGATCAGGACGGATAACCGATTCCAACTCAAAGCCGGTTGAGACCGCCCGATTGACGTTGAAAGTCGTAAACTGCGCACCGGTAAACTCGAGCACTTGGAAGTCAGAAAACTCCTCGATGAAGCCGGCGAGGTTCAATGTCACCGCATCATCCAGCAATTTGGCTTTCACGCCAATCTCATAGGCATCCACTTCCTCTGAAAGGAAGGTTGGATCAGCGCCGCCAGTTGCAGCGGTAATATCAAGGTTGATACCGCCCGCCTTATAACCGTGCGTGAAGCTCGCATAAGCCGTAATCGGAGCAGCAAACTCATAGGTAACCTTACCAGTATAGATCAGCTCATTATCGCTGAAGGGAACATCGAATTGTGCTGGCAGCGGGAAGAACGGCACAGCATCATCCAGTGCCGGTGCCACAAAGGCGAAGCATGACAGGCCAAGCGTACCGCCGATAAGCGGTGCTGGCACGCCCCCTGCTGCGACAGCCGCAACGGCGCCATCACAGGCTGGGTTGTTGCTTCCCAATTGCTGGAAGCCGCCCTGCTTGGTTTCATCCGAATAGCGCAGACCAAGCGTCAGTGTCAGCCCATCAGCAACTTCGAAAGAGTTATGCGTAAAGACTGACCAGCTTTCAGCAGACTGGGAGTAACGGTTGTTCGCAGTCGTACCGTTGGGCGACGCACCGGTAAGCAATTGCAGTGGAGCAGGGCCAACGGCTCCGCCGAAGATTGCGCCGACCAGCAAATCATAGTCTGGGCCGAGCGAGAAGTCTTGCTCAGAGCTAATTTGCTCATCGGAATAATAACCACCAACAAGCCAGTTAAACCGGCCATCCAAAGCCTCACCTTGCAAACGCAATTCTGCGGTCAGGGTCTCAATGTTCGTGTCCAAACGATCAACGTCGAACACTTCAAGACCGGTAAAGTCAGAGTCGTAATTCTCTGATGATGAGAACTCACGGTAAGAACCGATGAAGATCAAATCCGTGCTGTCGCCAAGCGGGAAGGACAGCTCGCCCAAAACGCCCCATTGATCGGCATTGGCAAGCGGAACACGGTCAGAAACCGCAGTCAGATTATCGAGGACCTGCTCGGCCCCTGCTTGATCGTTCGGATTGCTGGTTGCAAACACATTGCCCTGACCACCGCGAAGTCCGCCGCCAAGCGCCTCCAACGTTGGTTCTAGGGTTGCAGAAAGCAGCTCAACCGCTGCACAGCATTGGTTTTCACTCTCGGTGTAATCGAAGATCAACCGCCCCTTGATGCCGCCTTCGCTTTCATAACCCAATTGCCCGCGAACGAGAAACTGATCGATCGAGTTGGACTCGCCAATTTGAGTGCCATTGCGATCAACAATGTCAACAAAGCCATCGCGCTCACGATATGCACCGGTAAGACGCAGCGCCAAAGTGTCCTCAATGATAGGCGCATTGATCGCGCCTTGAACGTTGATCAGATCAAAATTGCCGTAAGTTGCATTAGCAAAACCGCCGAACTCGTTAAGATCAGGCCGAACCGTGGTGATGTTCAGCGCGCCAGCCGAAGTGTTCCGGCCAAACAAAGTGCCCTGCGGCCCGCGAAGAACCTCGACCCGCTCAACGTCAACAAACTCACCCAAGGCGACGCCAGGGCGCGATTGATACGCACCATCAACAAAGATGCCGACTGCGCTTTCAAAGCCGATGTTGTTCGATGTTGTACCCACACCGCGAATACGCAGCACGACCGAGCCCGATGCGATCTGCGCATTAGAAGTCGAGAAGCTTGGTGAAACCTGAGTGATGTTCTGGACGTTAACAACGCCCTGCTTTTCAAGCTGTTCTGGAGTAACCGCGGTCACAGCGATTGGAATGTCTTGCACATCTTGTGCCCGGCGGGTCGCGGTAACGATGATCACATCATCATCAGCTTCTTCCGCTAGATCCTGTGCAGCTCCATCTTGAGCGAATGCAACAGCGGGGGTAGCCAGAGCAACGGCAAAGGCACTCGTGCCCAAAAACAGCTTCTTCATAAATTTTCTCTCCCATCGGGCTTTTGAGCCGCGTCAACGCACGTCTCACTCAGCCGTCACATTGAAACATGGCACGGAGATTACGATTTGCGCAACACTTACTGCGCAATTACATCGTCACCCAAAAGGATTGTGGCTCTTTTGCTACAGTCAGCGGGATGGGGAGGGTCTGAAATTGAGGTCGGGCAAGTGGTGGACAGGATAGGATTCGAACCTATGTACGCTTGCGCGGGCAGATTTACAGTCTGCTGCCTTTAACCACTCGGCCACCTGTCCACGAAACTTGCCAGAACCGCGCCCCTTATAAAGGGCGATCAGTGCGCTTGCCCATGCGGGCGTGCAAGCCGAGAGGCGACCCTTTGGCGAAGCCGCGCTTGCCTGTCAATGGTCGTGCTGGCACTAGGCCAAATGAAAGAGCATGAGGCACAATAAACAATGGCAAAATCTGGTCGCAAAAGAGCCCTAAGAGGGCGCGCTGGACGCATGAATGGCGGACGCGGCAGCGGGCGCTCCAATCCAGGTGCAGTGCGGCTCTGGGGGCATCACGCGGTGGAGGCCGCTTTGAAGAACCCCAATCGCCAACACATTAAATTATCCGCCACGCGCGAGGCCATCGCAGAGCTGGACGGCGATCTGCCCGAGGATTTTCCCATCGAATATGCGCAAGCCATCGATCTTGCACGGCTAGTCAGCCGCGATGCGCCGCACCAAGGCCTCGTCTTGGAATGCCACCCGCTCGATGATGTGTTCCTCAATGATGTGGCAACAGGCGATCCTCAACGGCCAGTGATTGTCCTTGATACAGTGACAGACCCGCATAATGTTGGCGCAATTCTGCGCTCTGCCGCTGCGTTCAATGCCGCCGCTATTGTGACCCAAGATCGCAACGCTCCGCCCGAGGGCGGCGTGATCGGCAAATCAGCCTCTGGCGCTTTGGAATTGGTGCCATGGGTGCGCGTGGTCAATCTGTCGCGCGCTCTCGATGAACTGGCAGAGGCAGGCTATTGGCGGATTGGCCTTGCTGGCAATGCCGACGCAAGCCTTGCAGAGGCCCTTCCCAGCGGCCCTGTCGCCTTGGTGCTTGGCGCAGAAGGCCCCGGCATGCGGCAGAACATCGCCAGCCATTGCGATGCACTAGCGCGCCTGCCGATCAGCTCTGCGATGGAGAGCCTCAATGTTTCCAATGCGGCCGCCGTTGCGCTATATGCTGCGGCCAGCCGGACGAGTGACTAATCCAAGCTGAGTCCCCAACTGCCCTCAGGAGATTGACTATGACGCCGCGCATTTTTCTGAGCTTGCTTGCCACTTTATTGCTCACCGGTTGCTTTATGACGCCGGGCAAATTCGTGAGTGCTCTTGAGATCGAGAAAGATGGCGCATTTCAATTCAGCTATGATGGTGAGATCCAAATGCTAGGCATGAGCCAATTGGCTCGGATGAAAGAAGCCTCGAGCGAATTTGAGCCCTACCAATGCTATGACAATGCAGAGCCTTACGATGTGCGGCCATGCACCGAAGAAGAGCTGGCCGAGCAACGCGCGCAATGGGATGCACAGGCATCAACAAGGCAAGAGAACGAAACGCGCGAGGCAGCTCAATTCAAACAACTCTTCGGCGGCATCGATCCGACCGATCCCGAAGCAGCGCAAGAGCTTGCAAAGCTGCTAGAACGGCAGCGCGGTTGGGATAGCGTCGAACATAAGGGTGATGGCCTATTCGAAGTTAGTTTTTCCATCACAGGCATGTTGAGCCACGCTTTTGCCTTCCCAGTCATCGAACGCATGCCAATGACCAGCCCTTTTGTGACAGTGATAGAGCGCGATGATGGCAAATTGCGCATTGATGCACCCGGCTTTGCCTCGCGCGGCGCGGGTGATCCGTTCATAACCGGAATGCTGGGCGGGTTCCTCACCATGGGTCCTGGTGAGGGCGCCGACGGCCCCGAAGGCGCAGGCTCTGGCGAGCTGCCTTTCGCTAAGCTTGAAGGCACTTTCACCATCATCACCGATGGCGAAATTCTGGCCAATAACACTGACGAAGGGGCGGTCGCGTTGGGCAAAAAGCGCAGCCTTAGCTGGGACGTTTCCGCCCGCTCAAAAGATGCGCCCACCGCTCTTATCCAGCTTGAACGCTAATCCAAAACATCGGCAGCAGATAAAACAAAAAGGCGCCCAGTGCCCATAGGGGGCCGTGAGCCTAGCGCGGTCGTATTTTGTCTATTTGGGCCGAGTCTCCTCGGGCCTGTGGCCGAGCGCAAATGGTTGCGAATGCTTAGTTCACAGAGTCCTTCAAACCCTTGCCAGCCTTAAATTTGGGCTGGTTCGATGCCTTAATGCTCATCGGCTCTCCGGTGCGTGGGTTGCGGCCGGTCGAGGCTTTGCGCCGCGCAACCGAAAACGTGCCGAACCCAACCAGGCGAACATCATCCCCTTTTGATAGAGCTTTCTCGATTGTATCGAACACACTCTCAACCGCGCTTGCAGCATCGTTTTTCGAAAGACCACTCGTATCTGCCACAGCGTTGATCAGATCATTCTTATTCATATGTCGAAATTCCCCCAGTCCGGATATGAAATGCGGCATGGCCATCCGCTAAACAAAGCAGCTACTTGCCCGAGTTTTTACATCTGTGTCAAAGACATTTACCGCTCTGAGGCTCCAAACAAGACCAAATTGGGCCAAACACTAGTCAAACAGGGTCGTTTTGACTGCAAGAGGCGCGATTGAAGCGGTGGACCGCCCCAATTCAATCCAAATCCCTGTTTTGCAGCATTGCGGCGGTTTCCGAGTCGCTGCATCGCAGCATAGACCAGCTCATATCGGCCCAAACTCGCCAATATAACCCACTCATTTACCCAAACTTTTCGCTCAAAATCCAGTTTGCATGGGACCATTAATGCGCCGTGGTTGAAGCCGGCCCCTTGCCTGCTGCCAATTCAGGCTGGCTTGCAAGATCATCAGCCTCGCTCCACTCAATCGGTTCAAGCTTTGCAGTGAGCGCTTGGCCCAATACCTCATCGACATGAGCGACGGGAATGATCTCCAGCCCCTCTTTCACCTTGTCAGGGATTTCGGCGAGATCTTTCACGTTCTCATCGGGAATGAGCACTGTCTTAATGCCGCCGCGAAGGGCCGCGAGCAGTTTTTCCTTAAGGCCGCCAATAGCCAGAACACGCCCGCGCAAAGTCACTTCGCCGGTCATCGCAACGTCTGCACGCACCGCGACACCACTGAGGCTCGACACGATAGAGGTCACCATCCCCACGCCAGCGCTTGGGCCGTCCTTGGGAACTGCACCTTCGGGCAAGTGGATGTGGATGTTCTTTGACCTGAAAATACTCGGCTTAATGCCATAGCTGGGAGCCCGCGCCTTCACAAAGCTAAGCGCAGCAGCGACGCTTTCGGTCATCACCTCGCCAAGCTTACCGGTCGTTTTGATCTCGCCTTTACCCGGCGTCGTAACGCTCTCGATGGTGAGCAGCTCGCCGCCCACCTCGGTCCAAGCAAGACCCGTCACAGCGCCGATCTGCGCTTCTTCTTCGCTCATGCCGTGCTTGAATTTGCGAACGCCTGCAAAATCAGAGAGATTGTCCGGCGTAATCACGACAGACTTTGCATCGCCTTCCAAGATTTTGCGCAGGCTCTTGCGAGCAAGACGAGCGATCTCACGCTCCAATGTGCGCACGCCAGCCTCGCGCGTGTAATAACGGATAAGGTCGCGCAAACCGTCTTCGGTTAGCTCAAACTCGCCCTTCTTCAGGCCATGGGCTTCGATCTGCTTGCTAAGCAAATGGCGGGTCGCAATCTCAACCTTTTCATCCTCGGTATAGCCTTCCAGCCGGATAATCTCCATCCGGTCGAGCAGAGCTTGCGGCAGGTTCAAACTGTTCGCAGTGCACAC
>CAZTFZ010000032.1:0-2625 GCA_964613105.1 uncultured Porphyrobacter sp.
CGCATGCTAAGGCAGGCCGATACCAATGGCGATAAGGCCATATCACGGGCTGAGTTCGACACGGCAATGGCACAGCGCTTTGCCAAAATGGACAGCGATGGCGATGGCAATGTGACCGAGGCTGAACGCAAAGCCGCTCGCGATGCAAACCGCGCAAGTCGTCCAAACCGCGGTGAAGGACGTCGCGGCCAATAAGAACAGCTGGCTAACAAACCCTGCGCCCGATTGGCTCTGCTTTGATGCACGGGCTGGTCGGGCGCAGATCTTATCTCAGCATCCCCTCTCCAAACTTCTATCTATGGACCTTTTTTGCGCTTAAACCGTGACAGGCTATGACAAACTCCGCTTTCTCATCTGACCCATCGCACAATCAAGCAACCAGCCTGCTTTTGGTCGATGACGAAGCGACTTTGCGCGAACCATTGGCCGAATATTTGACCGCGCAGGGCTTTGCCGTAACCGAAGCAAACAGCGCAGTTGCTGCTCGTAGCATCTTGGAAGACGAGACGCCTGAGCTGGTTCTTCTCGACATTATGATGCCCGGGGAAGACGGGTTTTCGCTTTGCCGCCATCTGGTCGAAGCCCGCGATTTGCCAGTAATTTTGCTGACCGCAAAAGGCGAAGCAACCGACCGTATCGTCGGGCTAGAGATAGGCGCGGATGACTATGTTACCAAGCCGTTTGAACCGCGCGAATTGGTCGCTCGTATCCGCTCGGTCCTGCGCCGCGCCGATAAGAGCAACAGCGCCGCCCAGACCTCCGCACCGCAAAGCGAGGATGCAGTTTACAGTTTTGAAGGCTGGCAGCTTGATCCGCTAAAGCGCCGCCTAACCGATCCAGACGGCACGCTGATCGCTATCTCAACGGCAGAGTTTCGGCTCTTGCGGGCCTTTTGCGACCATCCGCGCCAAGTGCTCAGCCGCGACCGCCTGCTCGATATGGTGCAGGGGCGCGAGGCGCAATTGTTTGATCGCGCGGTGGACAATCAAGTCAGCCGATTGCGCAGCAAGATAGAGCCCGACAAGCGCAACCCGCACTTCATCCAAACCGTGCGCGGCGGAGGCTATCGCTTTGGCGCTGATGTCACCAGAGGTTCGGCAGGACAAGCAAGCGCATGATCCCGATGCGCCTGCGTCTTTGGCCCCAAAGCCTGCTTGGCCATACTCTTTTGGGTCAGACCTTGCTTGCAGTGGCCATCGCATTGCTCATCACCCAAACACTCTCAGCATTCTTGCTGCTGAGCGCGGATGAGCAGCGGCGCGAAGCAGCGCTTGTGAACAATGCCGCTTTCCAACTGATCTCTGCGTCCCGAAATGACAGGCGAGCAGCAGGCGGCGGGCGCTCTGATGAAAGGCGCGATGCAAGGCGCGATAATGGGCGTGATGATTTGGGCAGGCGCCCGCCCATCTTAGAGCCTCGAAATGCTGGCCCGCTCATCGACGGCGGCCCGCCAAGGCCCTTGCCGCGCCCGATCATGCGGCGTCTGCGCTATCAGCAAAGCGAGACAAGCCCTGTTGGCAGCCGCGAAACGCGTTTGCCCGATCGCGAGACAGCATTGCGCGCGATTTTGGCAGAACAAAGCATTGCCACTCAAGACATCGTGATTGTTCAGCGCGCCCTGAGCAGCGATCCGCTGGTCGCCAGCCTGATCGAAGGAAGGCCGCGTCTAGAGGCTCGGTTGGCGTCCTTGCCGCAGCAGCTTTTCCTTGCCTCAATCAAGCGCGAGGGCAGCGATATTTGGGAGACGGCGCGGGTTCCCATCACCGAGCCAGATGGGCGCCGTGTGCCCATTCTCATCGCTCAGGCCTTGCTGCTTTTTGCTGTGCTTATGACGATGCTCTATTTCATCCTGCGCCGGATCACTGGGCCATTGGCGGTCCTTAGGGAGCGAACAGAGAGCTTTTCTGCGACCGGCGAAGCGAGCGAACCCTTGGCCTTGCGCGGCCCCAAAGATGTGGCGGACCTAACCAAAGCGCACAATGCGATGGAAGGGCGGATCACCGCTATGCTCGATGAAAAAGACGTGATGCTGGGCGCAATCGGCCATGATCTCAAAACGCCTTTGTCGGCCCTCAGAGTGCGGGTGGAGGCGGTGGAGGACGAGGGCCAGCGCAGCAAAATGCGCGATACCATTACCGATATCACACAAACGCTTGATGAGATCCTCGATCTGGCGCGGATTGGCCGCAATAGCACACCTGCGGAAGCTGTCGAACTGACCGCTCTTGCCGCATCAATTGTCGAAGAATTTGAGGATATGGGCGAGAATGTAACGCTGGCAGACAGCGACCGTTTGGTTGCATCTGTGCATCTCACTTGGCTGAAACGAGGCTTGCGCAATCTCATCGGCAACGCAGTGCGCTATGCTGGCGCTGCCAAAGTGAGCCTATTGCGCGAGGGCGGTGAAACCATCTTGAGGGTCGACGATGATGGGCCGGGCATTCCAGCCGACCAAATCGCCGCCATGCTGGAACCATTTGCGCGCGGCGAGGCCAGCCGCAATCGCGCAACCGGAGGGGCAGGCCTTGGGCTCACGATAACCCGCGCTGTCGCTGAGCAGCATGGAGGGGTTTTGCACCTCGAAAATCGTCCCAGCGGCGGCTTGCGCGCAGAAATTCGCTTGCC
>CAZTFZ010000032.1:2725-3846 GCA_964613105.1 uncultured Porphyrobacter sp.
CCCAATCCTCTAGCATCACACCCAATCCCGAAACGGGGTTCAAACCCAGGAGAGCTTGCCATCACCGATATTCTCTACGCCGCGCCCCTATCGCTCTATTCAGGCAAAGCGCGCTGCTATCTCGATTGGAAGGGCGTGGAGTATCGCGAGCAATTGTCGACGCCTGACGTCTATAGCGAAATCATCATCCCCAATGTCGGACGCCCGGTGATACCCGTCGTGCAAACCGCCTCAGGCGGAATTTTGCAAGATACGACGCTGATCATCGATCATTATGAGGCCACGGCCAACGGCCCATCAGTTTATCCCGATACTCCAAAGCAGAAATTTGCAGCCTTGCTGCTCGAATGTTTTGGCGATGAATGGCTGGTTATCCCTGCCATGCACTACCGCTGGAACTATAATGAGGAATGGGTTTACGGCGAGTTTGGCAAGGCCGCTTTGCCCAATGGCAGCGAGCAAGAGCAGTATGAAACGGGCAAACAGCGCGGAGCGACATTTCGCGGCTTTGTCCCAATGCTCGGCATAAATGAGCAAACAATACCTGCGATTGAAGCCAGCTACGAAGCTTTGCTGCGCGATTTGGACGCACATTTTGCTGTCCATGATTTCCTCTTTGGTTCGCGCCCGTCTATCGCCGATCTGGGCTTGATTGGCCCGCTTTACGCGCATCTCTATCGCGACCCTGCTTCGGGCGAGATAATGGAGCGAATTGCTCCGCATGTTGCTGAATGGGTGCGCCGCATGGTCGACGTTAAAGCCCCGCAATCGGGCGAGTTTCTAGCCGGTGACGTGGTCCCCGAAACGCTAGAGCCTATTTTGGCGAGAATGCTGGCAGAACACATTCCCTATCTGGCGAATGTCGCCGAAATGCTTGGTGCGTGGGTTTCTGAGAATAAGGAAGGCGAATTGCCGCGCGCTTTGGGCATGACCGAATTCACCGTGGAGGGCGTGACCGGCCAGAGGATTGCAGTTCCTTTCAGCCTTTGGATGCTGCAACGCGCGCTCGATTTCCGAGCATCCTTGAATGACGAGGATCGCGCCGCTTGCGATGCCATGCTTCACGCAATTGAGGGCGGCGCGGCTTTAGCCAATTTCAGCATTCCTGCGCGGCTCAATTT
>CAZTFZ010000032.1:3946-7494 GCA_964613105.1 uncultured Porphyrobacter sp.
CAGCATTCCTGCGCGGCTCAATTTTACCGATCACAAGCTCACCGTAGGATAGCAATAAGCGCCTGCTATCGCATCAGGCCGCCGATTAAATTGCGCACAAACCGCCCTGCGACAGGCCCAGCCAAATCGGTCGCGATAGAGCCCGCAGCAGAGGTC
Organism: uncultured Porphyrobacter sp.; assembly: GCA_964613105.1. GTDB lineage: Bacteria > Pseudomonadota > Alphaproteobacteria > Sphingomonadales > Sphingomonadaceae > Erythrobacter. The sequence goes on from CAZTFZ010000032.1 coordinate 4,103, forward strand.
GCGGCAGAGCGCATGGGGTTGGCGCGGCTTTTCTTGCCCAGCACCGATGCAGCAGCGATGCTAGCAGCAGAGCCAGCAGCCACTTTCATGCCGCGCGACATGGCCTTTTCCCACATGCTCTTAGTCTTGCGAGGGCGTTTGCGAACCGCTTCCTCGCCTTGGTCTTCAACCTCTATGGCGGTCTCGGTCGCATCCAATGACTTGGCCGCTAGCACTTCCTCAGCGCTTTCCCGGTCAATCGCTTCGTCATATTTGCCATCATGCGGACTGATCGAATTGATGATCGCGCGTTCTTTGGCGGTAACCGGCCCAAGCCGCGAACGCGGCGGTTTCACCAAAGTCCGCTGGACAACAGATGGCGCTCCATCCTCTTGCAAGGTGGAGACAAGCGCCTCACCCACTTTCAATTCGGTAATGGCTTGCTCGACATCCAGTTCTTCATTGATCCGGAAGGTCTCAGCCGCTGCCTTGATCGCCCGTTTGTCGCGCGGGGTAAAAGCGCGCAAAGCATGCTGGACGCGGTTGCCCAGCTGGCCTGCGATTTCTTCGGGAATATCGATTGGGTTTTGGGTCACGAAATAGACGCCAACACCCTTTGAACGGATCAAGCGGACGACCTGCTCAATCGTGTCTTCTAGTGCTTTGGGTGCATCGTCGAACAATAGATGCGCCTCGTCGAAGAAGAAGACGAGCTTGGGTTTTTCTGGGTCGCCGACCTCTGGTAAAGTCTCAAACAATTCAGCGAGCAGCCACAACAGGAACGTCGCATACAGCTTTGGGCTGCGCATCAATTTATCCGCTGCCAGAATATTGACGATGCCGCGCCCTTGATCATCAAGCGCCAAAAAGTCGTCAATCTCGAGCGCTGGCTCGCCAAAGAATTGCGCAACGCCTTGGCTTTCCAGCGTCAGCAATTGGCGTTGGATCGCGCCCACGCTGGCCTTAGTGACATTGCCATATTTGGCCGAGAGGTCTTTGGCATTTTCAGCCGTATGAGCGAGCATGCTTTGCAAATCACCCAGATCAAGCAGCAGCAAGCCTTGATCGTCGGCAAAACGGAAAACGATGTTCAAAACGCCGGTTTGCGTCTCGTTCAAATCAAGCAAGCGAGCGAGCAAAAGTGGGCCCATTTCCGAGATGGTGGTGCGAATGGGATGGCCTTTTTCGCCATAGAGATCCCAGAAGACAGCGGCATTGTCGCTATAGCCATAATCATCCATGCCCAGCTCTTTGGCGCGCCCTTCAAGCTTGTCAGCATGTTTGAACTTAGCGCTGCCCGGCATAGAAACGCCCGACAAATCGCCCTTCACATCGGCCACAAACACTGGCACGCCGCGCTCTGAAAAGCTCTCAGCAAGGCCTTGCAAAGTGACCGTTTTACCCGTGCCGGTCGCGCCTGCGATCAATCCGTGACGATTGGCTTGTCCAAGGCGCAAATATTGTTTCTCGCCATTGCCGCCAAGCCCTAAGAAAATATCGTTCAAATCGCGCTCCCATCACTGTCGCATGTTTCTTGCGGTGCGTTTGGAGCATCGCCCTATGATCGGTCAAGCGCTGCAAAGTTCCAAGCAGGGAGACGTGAGCGCATGGGATCAGTGCCCAAGGCGTGAGGTTAACCCGCTCGACAGACACGAATGAAGCACTAAAGAGGGGCTGTGATGGGTGAGCATTCAGCGATGGTCCTGCTTGACGATGTGCGCGAGCCTGAGCGCGGCGAGCATTATGCAGACGCTCTGCTCTACACCAATCCCCGCGCGGTTTTTGCAGCACACAGACCCGCCGATGTTGAACGTGTTTTAAACGAGGCCGACGCGGCGCGCATTGAGAGCGGCGGACATTTGGCGGGCTATCTTGGGTATGAAGCCGGTTTAGCGCTTGAAGAACGACTCGCGCCCTTGGCGGACATGCGCAGCGGGGCAAATGGTCCGCTGATCTGGCTCGGCCTGTTTGACGAGCCTGAGACCATTCCAGCGGGGAAGATGGCAGACTGGCTGGCCGAGCAAACAGCTGGCTCTGAAGCAAGCCCAGCAGGCATTGGCCCCTTGGAGCCCGCCATTTCTCCAGGCGCATACCGGGGGGCTTTTGACGCGCTGCAAGAATCGATCAAAGCGGGCGATATCTATCAAGCCAATTTGACCCTGCCGCTGACCGGAGGCTTCACCGGCGATCCGCTGGCCTTGTATGCAGCGCTAAGACCTGCCGCGCGCGCTGGGTATGGCGGAGCTGTATTCGACGGGTCGCATTGGCTGCTCAGCTTCTCGCCGGAACTGTTTGTTTCGGTGAAAGATGGCAAGATCAAAGCCAAGCCGATGAAGGGCACGCGCCCGCGCGGCTCTGATGCAGAGCAAGATCAGGCGCTGTACGAGGAACTCGCTTCCTCGCAAAAAGACCGCGCCGAAAACCTGATGATCGTAGACCTCTTGCGCAATGATCTGAGCCGAGTGGCAGAGCCAGGCAGCGTAAGGGTCGAAAACGCCTTTGCGATCGAGAGCTATCCCACAGTCCATCAAATGGTCAGCACGGTTTACGCTGAAATGAAGGCTGGCACTTCGGCCGCCGATTTGCTGCGCGCTATATTTCCCTGCGGGTCCATAACCGGCGCACCCAAAATCCGCGCGATGGAGCTGATTGGCGATGCTGAGCGTGATCCGCGCGGCCCCTATTGCGGCGCAATTGGCCGGATTGACCCTCCAAACAGCGCTGGAAACCAGAGCGGGATATCAAACGCAGCGTTCAACGTAGCCATTCGCACGCTGCGCCTCACTGAAATTGAAAACGGCAAAGGCAAGGCTGTGCTGGGCGTTGGCGGAGCAATCGTTGCTGATAGCGATGCCGATACGGAATGGCGCGAGGCGATTGTGAAGGGCGCATTCGCTCGGGCCAGCACGCCCGATCATACTGCGGCCAATTTCGATCTTATCGAAACGATGCGGTTTGATCCAGCCAGCGGTCTTGCATTTTTGGAAAGCCATTTGGCCCGCATGAAGAAGAGCGCGATAGAGCTTGGCTTTATGTTTGATCGACATGAGGCGCGCAATCAATTGCACGCTTTGTGCTTTGATTTGACCAGTCCCGCCAAAGTCCGCTTGCTGGCATCGCGCAGCGGCAAAATCGCTTTGCAAACCGAGGCCTTGCCCCCCCAATCCCCCCAAGCTGAACCATTGCGCTGCATCGTCCTGCCCTTGCCCGTTGTGCCGACCGATTGGCGGCTGCGCCATAAGACCAGCGATCGCGGCTTTTACGAGGATGCTCGCATCATTGCGCAAAGCCATGGCGCCGATGAAGCTTTGTTTATCCGCCCAAATGAGCAGGGTTCAGGGGAGCAGAATTCAGCTTCGCAGGATTTGGGCGCGGCTGGCGAGGCTCTGCTTACCGAAGGGTCGATCACCAAT
>CAZTFZ010000032.1:7594-14667 GCA_964613105.1 uncultured Porphyrobacter sp.
GCAGGATTTGGGCGCGGCTGGCGAGGCTCTGCTTACCGAAGGGTCGATCACCAATATCTTTGTGCGCGGCAAAGAGGGCGGATTGGCCACACCGCCTTTAAGCCTGGGGCTGCTGCCGGGAATTTTGCGCGGTTCGCTGATTGAGAGCGGCGAGGCTTATGAAGCCAATGTAACCCTAAACGATCTTGCTGAGGGCTTTTTCCTCGGCAATGCGCTACGCGGGCTGGTACCTGCTGTTTTGCTCCCCTTCCGAAAAGGCATGATGAATGACACCCCCGCAAATCCTATTTGAAGATGGCGAGGCGCTGGTCATCAACAAGCCCGCTGGCCTGCCCGTTGATCGCCCCAAACGCGGCGGCATTTGCCTAGAGGATCACCTCGACGCTTTGCGGCTTGGCTTTATGCGCCAACCCATTCCTGTGCACCGGCTTGATACGGACACGAGCGGCTGCCTATTGCTGGCCCGCAATCCCAAGGCGGTGAAGCGATTTGCCAAGGCTTTTGAAGAGAAAGCCGTGACCAAGCGTTACCTTGGCATTTTGGCAGGGCTCCCCGAAGAACAGGAGGGCCGCGTTGAATTGCCGCTCGCCAAGATCAGTTCGAAAGAGCGCGGTTGGCGCATGGTGCCCGACCCCAATGGCAAAGCCTCTGCCACTGGGTGGAGCCTGAAAGACGCTCAAGAAGGCTTGGCTTTGATCGAGTTTTCCCCTGAAACAGGCCGGACGCACCAAATCCGCGTCCATGCTGAATGCGGGATTGAGAAAGCCTTGCTGGGCGATCCGATTTACGGCCAGCGCGATGCTCGGGTCAAAAGAACCATGCTGCATGCCAGTGCGATTATTGTGAAACGCGGCAACAAACCCGATATTGTCGCGGCAGCGCCAATGCCGGCTGATTTTGTAGGCCTTGGCTTTCAAGACGACGGCTTGAGCGAAGATTGAGCAGGCTCATGGTTAGGCCAGTTTATGTTTAGGTTGCGCAATGGGTAAGATCGCCGAACGCGCGCTAGAGCTCGTTGAAGAGAAATTCATCGCTGCGTCTGGGCCGGGCGGGCAAAACGTCAATAAGGTCGCAACAGCGGTGCAATTGCGGCTCGACATTTATGCGCTGGGCCTGTCGCCCGATGCCTTTAATCGCTTGAAAGACTTGGCCGGCAGCCGGCTTACAAAGGCAGGCGAGATTGTCTTGTCCTCCAGCGAATATCGCACCCAAGAACAGAACCGCGAGGCAGCGCGCACGCGGCTGCTGGCGCTGATTGAACAAGCGCTGACCCCGCCCAAAGCGCGCAAGAAATCGCGCCTCAATCGCGTTGGCAAAACCAAACGCTTGGCGAGCAAGAAAGCGCGCGGCACAATCAAGGCCAATCGCGGCAAGCCCAATGCGAAGGATTGGTAGCCGGTTTTACCTTTGCGCGAATTGCCCCCTTCACGAATTGCCCCCTTCACGAATTGGACCGGCAAGCGCCCTAATGCTTGACTTTTGCCACAGAATCGACAATTGCGCGGCGCTTGGAAGGGCGGTGCAGCTGTGCCGCCTCAGTTTTTTCAGGGTTTTATTCGGCCAAGCATTGGCCCCACCCGATTTTAGGATATTGCAATGGCGAAGCCCGCAAACGTCAAGATCAAGCTCGTCTCGACCGCAGATACGGGCTTTTATTATGTCACACGCAAGAACCCGCGCAACATCACCGAGAAAATGGTGATGCGCAAATATGATCCGGTTGCTCGCAAGCATGTCGAGTTTAAGGAAGCCAAGATCAAGTAAGGCTCTGCTCGGGGTCTGGTCCTAAGGCCAGTCCTGAACCTTCTCATCTCACAATATTCAGTGACAGTTCAAAGCGCGGCGCTTATGTGTGGCCTCATGAAAACACGTCGCCTTACCCCTATTCGCACTATTGGCACAGCGCTTGGCCTAGCCCTTTGCGCCGCCTTGCCTGCATCCTTTGCTGCCGCACCTGTGCCTGCGCTGGCTGCTGCGGGCGATTTGGACCGCGGCGTAGAGGCATTGCGCGCGATTGGCACAATGCAGGCAGATTTCACTCAAACCGACCGACAAGGGCGGACAATTGGCGGGAAATTGACGCTTAAGCGCCCGGGTAAAATCCGCTTTGAATATGAAAAATCAGCGCAATTGCTGGTCGTTTCCAATGGCAAATCGCTTTATCTGATCGATTATGAAGTCGATCAAGTTCAACGCTGGCCGATCAAGAACTCGCCGCTTGGCGCATTGCTCGACCCGGCTCGCGATGTGAAGAAATATGGCCGCCTTGTGCCAACCGACCACACCGATGTCATCAGTATCGAAGTGCGCGACCCCAAACGGCCTGAATTTGGCGTCATAAACCTTATTTTTGAACGCGATGCCAGCGCCCCTGGCGGGCTGAGGCTGACCCATTGGGTTGCGCTTGATGCACAGAACCACAGGACCACGGTGCGGCTTAAGAATCAGCGCTATGGCATGTCTATTGCGGACAGCGCATTTCGCTTTCGCGACCCGCGCCGCTCGTCTCGTCGACCGGGTTAAACGGCTCGCAGGCGAAGCGGTTTTAGCCTGCGGCAGACCCCTCAGATTATTCATAAAGGGTCAATCAGATCAGGCCTAGTTTTTGAACTCAAGGCAATCAGAAGAAGCGGGTTCCCCCCCTGTTGCTCGCAAGCTTTACAATGCGCCTTGAACTCGCGTGACGAACGCAAACAGAAAGCTCTCGTGCCACTGCCCCCGGTACGAGAGCTTTTTGCTTGTTGAACGCTTTACTCCCAGCCAAATGCCTTGCGAATGATGGAATAGACCACGTTTTGCTCCATCACGCCGCGCACTCCGTCAGCGCCCGGACCTTGGCCGTAAAGCGCCACATCCTCGCCAGCATGGGTTTCGCTGCCCAGCGGAATAGCGGCCTGCTGCTGAGCGTTGACGCCTGTTTCAGGCACAGGTCGCCCTTCCCCCCGTTCATGCTCGTGATCATGCGCAATCGCGCCCGGACCATTCCAATAGCCAAGCGTTGTGTAAGGCTTATTGTCACCAGCAAGCAGCGGCTCATCAGGGTTGGAAAGCTCGCCTTCGGGCGGGACAACTAGCCCCAAAATGTCATTGCCCCGGCGCGGATAGCCCGAAATGGTGAACACATGGCTGTGATCGGCAGTGACTAGGATCAGCGTTTCAGCCGGATCAGTGGTTTTGATTGCATGCTCGATCGCCTTGGCAAATTCGACCGCCTCTTCCAGCGCCCATCCTGCTTTGCCTGCATGATGGCCATGATCGATCCGGCCGCTTTCCACCATCAGGTAATATCCGTCAGGGTCTTTGCTCAAATGGGTGATTGCAGAGGCCGTCATCTCGGTCAAACTCGGCTCTGACGCGCCTTTGTCGGCGGTTTTTTCGGCCATATAGGTCATATGGCTAGGCGAAAAGAGGCCAAGCAGAGGCTTTTCTTCCGTGGCTCTTTTTTGCAAGTCCCCCAGCGTTTCCACATAATTGCCGCCCGTGCGCTGCATCCATTGGGCCGCCAGATTGGCATTATCGTCGAGCCTGCGGCCCCCTTTGTTTTTGCCGAAGAACGCGCCTCTGCCCCCGCCAAGCGCGAGATCAAAATCGCTGGCGACAAGCTGGCTGGCAATATCATCGCAGCCAAGCCCGCGCTGATCCTCGGGGATGACCGCATCCCCTTCCCAATTGCGGTCAGCTGAGCGCGCATAGACAGAGGCAGGCGTTGCATGGGTTAGCCTTGCGGTGGAGACAATGCCGAGCGCCAGCCCGCGTTCCTTCACCTCTTCCCCCAGCAGCGGCAAGCCATTGGCAAGCCCCGACGCACAATCGCCGCGAACCACATCGGGGCCAACGCCAACAACGCCAATTTTGGTTTTCACGCCCGAATGCATAGCGGTTGCTGTGCCAGCGCTATCGGGAACCTGCGCATTGGTGTTGTAGGTTTTAACAAGCGCAACATTCTCGAACCGCTCAAACGGCAGCACATATTCCTCGCCCGTCTGCCCAAGCTTTTGCCCCGCATAGATGCGCGCGGCTGTGACGGTAGAGACGCCCATGCCATCACCGATAAAGAGAATAACGTTTTTGGCCTTGGGTTGTGTAGGCTCAGGGGCCGCTTGCGATGAAGCGCTCAAAACTGGCCCCGACACAGCAGCTGGTTGGCATGCGGCCAGTGAAGCTGCGCACAGCGGCAAAGCGAGCGTGAAGCGGCGCGAAATTGTCATCTGAAGTCCCTCTCATTCGATCTACCGCCATGGTATCGCGTTTTGATGCTACGGTAAAATGAAACAGGGGTTTGCCTTCATCGTATCACAGCAACTTTCTCAGCTCTTGCTGCGAGGTTTTACGACCTTTTTGGGCTCTTTTGTTGCCTTTTATCCGAAGGGCATCTTGCTATCCGCCCTAGGCCCAACCTAAAGCATGTCGCCATGAGCCTATCGTCCAAAATCACTGTCGCAACTTGGAATATCAACTCAGTACGGCTGCGCATGCCAATCGTCGCTGATTTCCTGCGCGACAAAGCGCCCGATGTGCTGTGTCTTCAAGAAATCAAATGTCAGGAGCACCAGTTTCCTTATGAGGATTTTGCGATGCTCGGATATGAGCATTGCGCGGTGCACGGCCAAAAGGGCTATCACGGCGTCGCGACCGTCAGCCGCTTGCCCTTGCGCGAATATGCACGCCATGATTGGCAAGCCAATGGCGAGGCGCGCCATGTCGGCGTAGAACTGACCGACGCCGCCCACAAAGCCATGCGGATCGACAATGTCTATGTGCCTGCTGGCGGCGATATTGCTGACCGGGAACAAAACCCCAAATTCGGCCAGAAGCTCGATTTTTTGGAGCGTATGACCAATTGGGCAAGCGAGATTGATGCACATGACAACGCTGGCACGCTGATCGTCGGCGATTTCAACATTGCTCCGCTCGAAAGCGATGTCTGGAACCATAAGCAGCTCTTGAAAGTGGTTAGCCACACGCCGGTTGAAGTCGAAACATTGGCCCGCTTTCAAGCAGCGCATGATTGGGTCGATTTGGGCCGCAAACATGTCGCTGCGCCCGAGCGGTACTTCAGCTGGTGGAGTTATCGTTCGCGCGATTGGAAGGTCAATGATCGCGGAAGACGCCTCGATCATATGTGGGCCAGCCCCAAATTGGCCGCGACAACCAGCGCGCATTATATCCACGAATATGCCCGCGACCTTGAAAAGCCATCGGATCACGTTCCGCTGGTGACGGAATTTTCGCTCTGAGCGCTTCTGAAGCCTCGATGCCTGCATCAAAGGGGCGCGCGGCAGCGCAAGCGGTCGATGCATTGCGCCATGGCTGGCCGATCGAAATCGGCGATGCTGGCGTCGTTCTGCAACCGATTGAGACAAGCTATCAAGCAGGGCTTAGCGCGCAGCACTTGCTGATATCTGCCACCAGAGCCGCCACGCTTAAACTAACCAATCAGCGCGAGGCGGGCGACCCCGCTGCGCCGGTTGTGTTGCGCGCTGCGACGCAGTTTGACGCTGCCAGCGCATTGGCCGTCGCAGACCCCTCGCGCGATTTGGCAACGCCGATGAAGGGGCCTTTTCGCGCCATTGCGTGTCGCCAGAATGATCGCGATTGGAGCAAGGAGGCCGTGGCTGCGCTTGATCTGGCGCGTATGGCTGGAATCCTGCCTGCCTTTATGGTGTCACCTAAGGGCGCAGAGGAGCCAGTCAAAGCCTCTCTCGATGATATTGCAGAGCTAGCATCCCCCGCCAACCTGCTGATCGCCAGCCGCGCAAAGCTGCCCATTGCAGCCAGCGACGAGGCGGAGATCATCGGCTTTCGTAGCCCTGCCGACACGCGCGAACATGTTGCGCTGGTCATCGGTCAACGCAGCGCCGACCAAGTGCCGCTCGTGCGGCTCCATTCTGAGTGCCTAACAGGCGACGTTCTAACCAGCCTCAAATGCGATTGTGGGCCTCAGCTTGATGCGGCGCTCGATGCCATGGCAGGCGAAGCTGCGCAAAAGACGGGTTGGGGCGTATTGCTCTATATGCGCCAAGAAGGGCGCGGGATTGGTATCATCAACAAGCTGCGCGCCTATCAATTGCAAGACCAAGGCTTCGATACGGTCGATGCCAACACGCGGCTGGGCCTGCCCGATGAAGCGCGCGATTTTGGCACGGCTGCGCGGATGCTTGCGCTGATGGGGATCGAGACAATCCGGCTGATGACGAACAATCCGGCTAAGGTCGATGGCTTGCAAGAAGAGGGCATCGCGATTGCCCAGCGAGTGCCTCACAGCCTGCCCGACAATCCGCACAATGCCCGTTATTTGGCGACCAAGCGCGATAGAGCGGGGCATCTTTTGCCGTGACAGCGCTCACCATCAGACCCGAACAGCCCGGCGATGAAGAGGCGATTTATGCGCTCACAAAGTCCGCTTTTGCGCCCATGCCTTTTAGCGATGGGGACGAGCCTGACCTTATCAATCGCCTGCGAGAAGACGGCGACTTAACGCTCTCGCTAGTGGCCCTAAAGACCCCGGAGCAGGCCGAGGAGCAGGCAGGCGAGCAGGCTGAGCAAATCGTCGGTCATATCGCCTTTTCACCAGCGCGGATCAGCGATGGTTCGCAAGATTATTTCGGGCTTGGCCCTGTGTCTGTCGCGCCCCATTTGCAGCGCGAGGGGATTGGCGGTGCGATTATCCGGCGCGGCATAGCGGAAATGACTTTGCACAATGCGCGCGGCATTATCCTGCTTGGCAGCGATGAATATTACCCGCGTTTCGGCTTTGAGCATGACCCAGCGCTGACCTATCCGGGCCCGCCAGCACAATTCTTCCAAAGGCTCGTTCTGACAGGCGAACCGCCCAGCGGAATTGCTCGCTTTGCGCCCGCTTTTGAGGTCTCAACGACGCAATAAATTGCTCGCGTTAACCGGTTGAGCCTGCGCCGTATCGGCTTGGGACTGGCCCTCTCACAACATGCTTAACCGCCTCGCCATTTGCGGCGTTTTTATAGAGGAGTTTGCGCTCACTAAAGTGCTCAACCAGCCGAGGCAGACCCCATGCAATTGCGTTCAATAATCACAGCTTTGCGCGCCTTTGTCTT
>CAZTFZ010000033.1:0-7644 GCA_964613105.1 uncultured Porphyrobacter sp.
CAGGAACGCAAGACCAACCAATTTGTGAGCGATTACGCCTTGAGTTAGTTTCCGCCGCACATGCGTGCTTCGATTTCCTCGGCCTTTCAGGCCTGCGGGCGCCCGCTTGGGCTTGCGGTTGCCTAATCAGCAACCGTGCTCCGCCACCAAGCCAATAACAACGCGCCAAAGTTCAGGGCGAATTTTTTCTATCCGCAGGAATGGACCGGTGAACAAACAGCGAGCCGCAAGGGCGCTCTCCTTTACATAATATTATGAGTCACATATTAAGCCACCAAACTTGATGCTTTTGGTTGGTGAGTGTCGCCTCTGAGCGTACCAAAGACAGTGGCACTACGAAAATCTAAACAAGCATCTATTCGATGGCCTGCGCCACCTTCACAGTCTGGTGGCGGCTTGGTGCAGCAACTTCAATCACCATCCCCCATTACCGTCAGGCTGGTATTGCAGCAGAGGAAAAGGTCAACCATTCCAAAAGGCCAAAACCTGAACAAAACTAACCTATAAACGCGGGTTCAAAGGGGGCAGGTCAATCAAGCTAAGTCTTGAAGATGAGAAACGTTTAAACACAAACAGGGCATTTTCTATGTTCGAGTTCGAAATGAGTAAGAAGCGATTGAGCGCGGCGCAGATTCCGCCCGACGTCCGAAAGGCTTTCTCCGAGAACCCTATTCAAGCAAAATTCCGATCTGTCCACGTCTGGGAAGAGCATTGTACGGAGTGCGCATTTCCGGACTGCTACAAAACCTGCGATCTTTATGAGCCACGCAAGGACGGCAATTGTCGGAGGTTCGAAGACGGTGTCGTGCCCATAGAAGGGCTTACATCGGGCGGGCAGCCGGTCTGCGAGATCACATTCAAACGCTGGGCTAATTTGTTTGCAAACGGCTCTGCTAGGATTGTACCTGACCAGACCGCAACCAGACTTGAGAAGAGGACGCAACGCCTTTCGGAAGTTCTACGGCACATTCCCGATGGCGGTATGAAAGTAAATGGTTGGCCTGGTCCTTTTGCCCGTCTCGCCGGCCGCGTGCGCCGCAAGCTGACTAACAGTGCCACGGCCTCTTTCCCATCCAGAACGCCACAGGCTTTTGTGATGGCCATTTATGTGCCGGGTACAAACACCTTCGACGCCACGCTCTCGATTAACGACAGCACCGCAAATACCATGCGTCCATTCCAAAAGCGCTTGAAACTGCGACCAGGATTTCACATGGTTGAGGTGCCGATTGCACAGATCGCTGCTGTGATCGGGGACACGGTAGCGGATTTCGTATCGCTTATTCCCAATACTGAGGGTGCGTCCGCAGATCGCGTTTATCTCGGATATATGGGATTCGTTGGGTCTGGTTCTTTTGAGACCTCGCCTACAGATCCGTCTCAGACCAAAACCGAAGCCTCAAAATCGATTAAAGTCATGGTCTGGGACCTAGACCATACAGTTTGGGATGGAGTGCTCGTCGAAGACGGCGCAGACGCCATAACACTCAAACCTGGAGTGGCGGACATCATAAAAACTCTGGATAGCAGAGGCATCGTAAACTCAGTTGCAAGTAAGAACGATCCAGAGCCAGCGCTAGCGGCTTTGAAGCGGTTTGGACTGGCCGAGTATGTTGTCTTTCCCCAAATTGGATGGCACCCAAAAAGCCAATCGCTCAGAAAGATCATTGCGGATTTCAATGTCGGAGCGAACACGGTCGCATTCATTGACGACCAGCCTTTCGAGCGTTCTGAGGTCGCCAGCGGGCAGCCCGATGTGCGCACTTACGATGCGGCCGATTACCTGCAAATCCCTGACCTGATAGAGTTTAATCCGGAAGTGTCCTCGGAATCTTCCTCGCGCCGGTTTCATTACATCAACGAAGGTTCTCGCCGCGCAATGGAGACCGATTATGCGGGAGATGATTATCACGCCTTCCTGCGTGACTGTGATCTCCAAATGGAGATTATTCACGGTGAGGGGCAGAACATTGACCGGATCTACGAACTGACGCAGCGGACGAACCAGATGAATTTTTCCGGTACACGTTATACGCGCGAAGATATCGTCAGAGTTCTTGCTGACCCAGCCAATGATGCCTTCTCATTGCGCTGCAGCGATCAGTTCGGCGACTATGGCACAGTTGGCTTCGGCCTTGTTGCATTGCCGCAGAAGGCGGGCGAGAGCCCTCGAGTGATTGATCTGGCCTTTAGCTGCCGGGTCCAAGCCAAGCGCGCAGAGCATACGTTCTTTGCATGGTTGGCCGAGAACTATAGTAAGCAGCAGATGAAAGAGCTGCATGCCAGCTATGTTCCAACGGAACGGAACAAGCCTGTAGCCTCCGTGTTCGGCGATATGGGTTTTGTCGAAACAAAGGACAGCACAGCCGAACGCCGGATCATGTCCCTTTCAACAAGCAAGGCGAAGGCAAGCGACTATCCATGGAGCGTTAGGTACATAGATAACTGCAATGCACAAACTAAGGACACCACATGAAGTCAACTCTTGTCGCTGCGGCCAAAGTTTGCGGACGCCCGATTAAGCGAGCGCTTGAATCGGCGATCGACAACAAGATTGCCGATTATCACATGCCCCCTGATATGCCGGGAGATCTGCTAATTACCTTCGACGACGGGCCCGACCCGGTGCGCAGCCCTCGCATTCTTGATCTCTTGGATAAGTACAATGCCAAAGCCCAGTTCTTCGTAGTCGGTGAACTGGCCGACGGCCAAGAGTCACACCTGCGTTCCTTTCATGATCGTGGGCATGTGATTGCCAATCACACTTATACGCATCTCAATGATTGTAGTAACGGACGCTACAATCGTGCTCGTGTGGTTGAAGACATTCGCCGCTGCAGCGATCTGGTGGAAAGCGCGACAGGTGTTCCAACGACGCATTTCCGCCCGCCCCGTGGCGAACTCAATCTGAGCACAATTGGTGCCGCGCAAGAAACCAAACATCGCGTGATGCTATGGTCGATAGAAGGCGGAGAATGGGGTAAACGCAGCGACTGGTCCGCCCCAGATATTTCGGCGTATGTCTGTGAACATGTGCGCAAGCGCGATATCTTGCTTCTACATGATAACAACGACAAATCATTTTTTGTCCTTGAGAACTTACTTAAACACCTCTCTGCGAATGAATATGATCTTTCCTCAGCCGTCCAATCATTGAAGTGATGATCGTGATAAACGCTGTCGATTTTCGGATGGGTTTTGGGAAGATCTCCTAGAATCCTGTGCTTATCAAGGAGGACTTCTGCCAATTGGCGGAAAAGCTCGGGTTCTATTGAAAGCGACGAAAAATCTGCACACCTCGCATTAGCCGTACATCCGTAATGTATATTATCGTATCGGCTTAGTGAGCTTGATCTCAAGTGGCATAACCACCTCGCCCATGCCGCCGCCGGGCGCATATGAGTTGAATTGGTCATGGGCTTCCTGCGCCTCGATCTCGCTCCCCTTGATTGTTCTCCATAGCAAGTTGCGGAGCCTTTCTAGGACTGCGGCACAAGACGCAATAGTGCCAAATTTTCCGCTTCGTTTGGTTGTTCCACAAGGGCAGGCTTGCGGCCCGACAAACACGCGCCGTCCGGGCGCTCGCTTTTACCTGCTCACATAATTCCCATTGCGATCAGCGCAGCCACCACTGCCAGCCCCAAAAGCGTCAGCAATGTGATGATTGTACCTATAAATCTCGGCTTTGGAGCATCGCCTGCTTCCATCCCGAAAGCATGGGCAATCCGGCCCAGAAAATAGACGCCTGCCACATAGGCGAGCCACGGCTCCCCTTTGCCAGTGATTTCGATCGCAGCGATCAGGATCAACACAAACGGCGTGTTCTCGATGTAATTGGCATGAGCGCGCATCCGGCGGATGAGCTTGTCATTGCCGCCATCGCCAATGCTGACCTTTTCAGCGGTGCGCACTTGGCCCACGCGGATGATCAGCCAAATGGCGAGAATCGCAGCGGCTGCGGCAGAAGTAAGCGTTACCGGAAGAAGCATGCCCATTGTGTGTCCCCTCTTAAATTTCAATTTGAAACTGATATGCTCTTTAATGCCTGCTTGCAAGCGTGGCTTAACGGGCTCCATAGGTTGGGGAGGACACACCGTCAAAACAGACCATCAGCAGGCCATAACTGGGGTTGCAAAGGGACAAATTTTCGGTATAGCGCGCCTCTTCCCCGCAAAGACTGCGGCTTGATCGCTCGTGCAATAACTTGTGCGACACGGAGCCATAGCCTAGAGCGGTGTCATAGACACAGTGTCAAACAACAGATTTATTTGAGGATGGAGCGCCGGTATGGCTGTCCCAAAGAGAAAAGTATCGCCACACCGCCGCGGCAATCGCCGTGCGCACCACTCGCTTAAGGCAGAAGCCTTTCACGAGTGTTCAAACTGCGGCGAGCTAAAGCGTCCGCACAATTTGTGCCCGCATTGCGGCTATTACAACGGACGCGAAGTCGTCGCTGTTGGCCTCTAAGCTGCGCATTGCTGTGTCCGGCCACTCGCTGGACTGATGCATATGCAATGCTTCTGGATTGATCGGAGAACGCCATGACTTTGCCGCGTATCGCTGTTGATGCGATGGGCGGTGATGAAGGCGTTCGCGTGATGATTGGCGGAGCGGCCTTGGCCCGTCGCCGCTATGATCAATTCAAATTCCTGCTGGTTGGTGATCAACAGAAAATCGAGGATGCGTTGAAGGCGCATCCCGGCATGTCCAGTGCTGCGGAAATTCTTCATTGCGACGACGTAGTTGATGGCGATGAATTGCCCAGCCGTGCCATTCGCCGCGCCAAGACGACCTCCATGGGCCTTGCCGTTAATGCGGTAAAGCAGGGTATGGCAGGCGCTGCTGTCAGTGCCGGCAACACTGGCGCTCTCATGGCGATGAGCAAGCTCGCCTTGCGGACCATGCCAGGCATCGATCGCCCAGCACTCGCAGCGCTTTTGCCAACGCTAGAGGATGAGGATGTGATCATGCTCGACCTTGGGGCGAACCGTGAATGCAACGCTCGCAACCTCACGCAATTTGCGATTATGGGCGCGGCTTATTCGCGCATTGCCACTGGGCGAGAGCGCCCGCGTGTGCGGCTTTTGAATATCGGCACAGAAGACACCAAAGGCACTGACGAGCTGCGCGATGCCTCTGCCATGCTGCGCGATGCTGAAGGGCTGGCGATGGATTTTGAGGGCTTTGTCGAGGCTGACAAGATCAACCGCGGCAATGTCGATGTGGTCGTGACCGATGGATTTTCAGGCAATATCGCGCTGAAAGCCATCGAAGGCACCGCGCGCTTTGTGACCGATTTGCTGCGCAACGCCTTTAGTTCGTCCATCCGTTCGAAAGTGGGTTTTCTCGTCTCGCGCCCCGCGACCGAATTGCTCAAGCATCACCTTGATCCCAACAATCACAATGGCGCTGTGTTTTTGGGCCTCAACGGCGTGGTGGTGAAAAGCCATGGCAGCGCGACTGTGAAGGGCGTGGCCAATGCTGTGATCGTCGCAGCACGCTTGCTTGAGGATAACATCACCAGCCGGATCGCCAGCGATTTGGGCAAGCTTGGCGAGGATGGCATCCGCGATGCGACCACTACCACTGGCACAAGCGCGGGCACCAGCAACGGCAACACTGCCAATCAGGACAATTCGGCGCAATGATGCGATCCATCTTGCGCGGCTCTGGCTCTGCTTTGCCCAAAAACTGCGTCAGCAATGCAGAGCTAGCTACGCGGGTCGATACCAGCGATGAGTGGATTGTTGAGCGCAGCGCAATTCGCCAGCGTTATATTGCGGGCGAGGGGGAGACCACCTCCAGCCTTGCCACAGAGGCCGCGAAGCGCGCGCTTGATGCAGCGGGCATGGATGCCAGTGCGATTGATCTGATTGTTTTGGCAACCGCAACGCCCGATCACACATTTCCAGCCACCGCCACGCAAGTTCAGCATGCGCTAGGGTGCAATGGCGGCATAGCTTTCGATGTGCAGGCCGTGTGCTCTGGCTTTCTCTACGCGCTTGGCACGGCGGATTCGATGCTGCGCACAGGCCTTGCCAAAAGAGCGCTCGTCATCGGGGCAGAAACCTTCAGCCGCATCCTTGATTGGGAAGACCGCACAACTTGCGTCTTGTTTGGCGATGGCGCTGGCGCTGTCGTCTTGGAAGCGCAAGACGTAGCAGAGGTGGCTGGCCAAGCGGCTGGCTCAAATGCTGGAAGAGGCATTCTTGCGACCCGCTTGCACGCAGATGGCTCGCATAAAGACCTGCTTTATGTCGATGGCGGGCCTTCGACCACGGGCACAGTAGGCAAATTGCGCATGAAAGGCCGCGAGGTCTTCCGCCATGCTGTCGTGAATTTGGCGAGCGTCCTCAAAGAAGTTCTGGAGGAAGCCCAAGTCACCGCCGATGATATTGACTGGGTTGTGCCTCATCAGGCCAATGGCCGCATTCTGGATGCGACCGCGCGCAAATTGGGCATTTCCGCAGACAAAGTGATTGTGACCGTCGACAGCCATGCCAACACATCGGCGGCTTCTGTTCCCTTGGCTTACGACACGGCAGTGCGCGATGGCCGGATTAAACCAGGCGACCTTGTCATGTTCGAAGCGATGGGCGGCGGCTTCACTTGGGGCGCTTCGCTGGCCCGAATATAACTGTCAGTTTGGGCCTGAGGCACGAGTTTTGCCAATTCGGGCGACCACAAGAATGTGCAAAATCGCGTAGTTTGGGTTGCTTGCATCCCCAAATTCAGGAAGCATCAAGGAAAGAAAGTCTTAGGCTGGCACGAACCAGTTTAGGGGGAATTTAAAAATGAGTTCAGCAGGCACACTTACTCGTGCTGACTTGGCAGAGACGGTCAATCGTAAGTTGGGTTTTAGCCGGGCAGAGTCGCTTGATTTGGTTGAAGCCATTTTGGACAAGATGACAGTGGCGCTCGATAAGGGCGAGAACGTTAAAATTTCGGGCTTTGGCAGCTTTGTTTTGCGCGATAAGAATGAGCGTGTTGGCCGCAATCCCAAAACCGGGATCGAAGTGCCGATTACATCGCGCAGAGTTTTGACTTTCCGGTCGAGCCAGCTTTTGAAAGAGCGGGTCGCTAAAGGATAACAGCCGCAGGGAAACCTTGCCGCACCAAAGACGCAAAGGAGTGACGAATGTCTGCTGAATTTGAAGACGGCAAGGATGAGGGCGCTCTTAGAACCATTGGTGAAGTGGCCAAAGCCTTGGGTATCAAAACCCATGTTCTGCGTTATTGGGAAGAGCAATTCCCTGGTCTTAACCCGCTAAAGCGCGCAGGGGGCCGGCGCTATTACCGGCCCGATGATATCGCTTTGATTGAGCGGATCGATGCTCTTGTAAACGAGGCTGGCTATACACTTAAAGGCGCAAAAGCAGCCCTGCGGGGCGAGCGCAAGCTGTTGAGCGAGACGGATGGATCGCCTCCCAGTGCAGCTACTGCACCTTCGGCTTCGCTTGGTAGCACAGCGTCGTCAAGCGCAGCACAAGTGCCCGCTGATTTACTGCCGAAATTGAAGGCGATCCGCGCTGATCTGGCGAGCGCCCTGAAAGCGTAGCTCGCGTAAACCGCCCCGATTGGATGGGCGAATTGGATGGGCGGGACCGGCTGGCTGAGCGGGATTTACTCTGCTGCCAACAGCTC
>CAZTFZ010000033.1:7744-14666 GCA_964613105.1 uncultured Porphyrobacter sp.
ATTGGATGGGCGGGACCGGCTGGCTGAGCGGGATTTACTCTGCTGCCAACAGCTCTGCCTCGCCAAGGTCGACGCTGACCAAACGGCTCACACCTTTCTCGATCATTGTGACCCCAAACAGACGGTGCATCCGGCTCATCGTGACGGCATTATGGGTGACGATGAGATAGCGCGTGCTGGTCTCGCGGACCATGGAATCGAGCAAGTCACAAAAGCGATCAATATTGGCATCATCAAGCGGAGCATCGACCTCGTCGAGCACGCAAATTGGCGCTGGATTGGTGAGGAACAATGCAAAGATCAATGCAATGGCGGTCAATGCCTGCTCGCCGCCTGACAAAAGCGAAAGCGATTGCAGGCGCTTGCCCGGTGGTTCCGCGAAAATTTCGAGACCAGCTTCCAGCGGGTCATCGCTATCGATTAGGGCGAGGTGCGCTTTGCCGCCTTCGAACAATTTGGTGAAAAGCTCGCGGAAATGCCCATCAACTTGCTCAAATGCGGTTTTCAGCCGTTCGCGTCCCTCGCGGTTTAGACTGCCGATGGAGCCGCGCAGCCGGTTCACCGCTTCGACCAGCTCGGCCTGCTCTGCCTCGCTTGAGCCATGCTCATCCTCGATCCGCTTCAGCTCGTCAGCAGCGACCAGATTAACCGGGCCAATCCGCTCGCGGCTGGCGCTAAGCCTGTCCATTTCAACCGACTCTTGCTCGGATGAACTGACAGTTTCGGGATCAAAGTCGAACCGCTCGCTCAGCATTGGCGGTGGGCATTGGAAGCGCTCACCCGAAATGCGGGCCATTTCCACACGCCGTGTCTCTTGGCTTTCAGCGCGTGCGGCAAGGCCAGCGCGAGCCTCGCGCGACTGGGCCAGCGCTTCATTGGCGGCGGTAAAGGCCTGATCAGCCTCTGTCGCGGCTTGCTGAGCTGCGGCAACGGCGGTTTCAGCGGCGGCCAATTCAGCGGTTAAGCGCTTGCGAACGGCATCGCCTTGCTCAATTTCCTCGATCAATCCGGCTGGTTTCGCCGCAACAATCGCTCGTTCCTCGTCAATCTCTTCAAAGCGGCGCGCCATATCAGACAGGCGCTGCGCTGCCTCGCTAGAGCGCGATTGCCAGCTTTCCATATCGCTGCGCTGAGCGCTGGCGCGTTCGCGGGCGACGGCTAAGCCTTGGTCATGCGCTGCCAATTGCGCGCTCGCGCTTTGCAATTCTGCGCGGGCTGCCTCGTTCTTGGCCTGCGAGGCATCGAGCGATGCGCGTCCAGCGGCTGGATCGGGCAGGGCCTCATGTTTTGCCTTGGCTGCTGCTAGCTCTGCCTTTGCGGCGCTCAACTGCTCGGCAAGTTCGCTTTCCTGCGCGCCAATTTCGTGCAAGCGATTGGCGATCCGCTCACCCTCTGCTTCGGCTCGGTCAACGCTGCGCAGGGCATCGCGTTCAGCCTCAGCAGATTGCGCCAATGCGCGTTCAGCGGCAATTAGCTCAGTGCCAATAGCAGACAGTCCCTCAGCAGCGTCTGATTGCGCTTTTTCAGCCTTTGCCAAGGCGCTCTGCAAGGCTGGCAATTGCCCGTCCAATTCTGCAAAGCGGTTCTCCGCCTCAAGCCGCGCTGCCTCTGCTGCGCCTTCGCCGCGAGCGACAAAGCCATCCCAGCGGCGCAAAGCACCAGCACGGGTGACCAGCCATTCACCAGGGGCAAGCGTGCGACCATCATCTGTGTCCAAAACATGCACCAAGGCCAGTCTTGCCGCCAGCTCATCGGGGCAGGCTTCGACCTGCGCGGCAAGATTATCTGCGACCGCTTTGGGCCGCGCGCCGCCTGTCCAATAGCGGCCTTCCTCGCTTGCTTCGGGCGCACCCAGCAAAGCCTTGCCATCGCGGCCAAGAACAGCCGCCAAAGCGCGCTCAAACCCCGGCTTAGCGCGCAGGCCATCAATGGCTTGCTTGCGGCCCTCGCGCTGCTGAGCGCGTTTGGCGCGCGCATCACGATCACGGCTCAGCGCTGTGTGCTCTCGCTCAATCCCAGCGAGCTCTGCACGAGCGGTCGACAAAGCGCTGGCCGCATCATCGCGGACCGATTGCAGCGCTGATTTACGGCTTTGCAATTCTTCCAAAGCGCTGCGGGAAGTGGTCAGCATGGCTGCCGCTTGCGTGGCGGCTGCGCGCGCCTTTTCCAAATCCTGAGCGGTATTAGCAGTGGCGAGTTCTTCGCGTTGCTGAGCCATCCGGCCTTGTTCGGCCTCAAGCCTCTGTACGCGCGAATTGGCTTGCGCAATCTCCGCTTCTACAACGCGCCACTCGGCCTCGACCCCTGCATGGTCGGCGGTGGCCTTGGCCAAAGCCAATTCAGCTGCACGGCAAGCGGCATCGGCCTTTTCTTGAGCGCGGCTAAGCTCAGGGCGGCGCTCTTCATCCTTGGCAAGAGCCGCTTCGCCAGCGGACAATTCGCTGTCCAAACGCGCCAATGCCTCGGCTGCATCCTTGGTCATACGGTCGGCATCGCCGCGATCCGCCTCTAAACGCTCTTTCTGGCGGGTAAGATCGGCCAGCCTTTGCTCGGCGGCTTCAAGCTTGCTGGTGAGCGCAGCCATGCGGTGGCCATGGGCGCTGGCATCATCGCGCCGATCGGCCAGCTCTTCACGGGCCGAATTCAATGCAATTGCGCCGGTACTTTGCGCTTTTTGAGCAGCGTTCGCGCTGTCTTGTGCGTCTGCCACTTTCTTTTCCGCATTGGCCGCAGCTGCCTTTGCTTCTTCCGCAGCTGCCGCCGCATCGCGCCAGCGGGCAAAGATCAACCGCGCTTCCGAATGGCGGATTTGGTCCGTAAGCTTGGCATAGCGTTCAGCCTGCTTTGCTTGACGGCGCAGCGAAGCCATTTGCGTGTCGAGCCCTGCCATCAAATCTTCGAGCCGCGCCAAATTGCTTTCGGTCTGGCGCAATTTGCTTTCCGCATCGCGCCGCCGCACGTGAAGCCCGGAAATGCCCGCCGCTTCCTCCAGCATCTGCCGGCGCTCGGTCGGTTTCGCTGCGATGACTTGAGCGATTTTGCCTTGGCTCACAAGCGCAGGGGAATGCGCGCCGGTCGCCGCATCGGCAAAGGTAAGCGCAACGTCTTTTGCCCGCACATCGCGGCCATTGACCCTGTAAGCGCTGCCCGAGCCGCGCTCGATCCGGCGGGTAACTTCCAGCTCTTCGCCATCGCTGGTCGCGCCTTGCAAGATGATCTCGGCAAAGTCGCGCTGCGGTCGGGTGGCAGTGCCTGCAAAGATGACGTCTTCCATCCCGCCAGAGCGCATGGATTTGGGCGAGTTTTCGCCCATGACCCAGCGCAGCCCCTCTAGCAGGTTGGATTTGCCGCAGCCATTGGGCCCGACAACGCCGGTTAGGCCCGGCTCAATCCGCAATTCGGCAGGCTCAACGAAGCTTTTAAAGCCGCTAAGTTTGAGCCGTTTGATGAGCATATAAGCTGCGATCTATCCGTCTATCCGTAAGTCGTCCGCGCCAGATTAACGAGCGCCAGCCCGTTGCAACACAGGCTCAAGACTGCCCCAATTGCCGACGCCCTCAAGCTTGCTGCCGTTTACAAAGAAGGTTGGAGTGCCTGTCACGTTGAACTCTTCAGATTGCGTGTTTGAATTGTTCGCAATCTTTTCCATCGCAGGGAAATCAGCCAGACAGCTGCGGGCTTGGTCTTCGCTTAGGCCGCGGCTTGCAAAAAAGTCGTAAAATCCGGCGACGCCTGCGGCCGCAGGAAAGCGCTCATTCTCGGGCAATTGCAAAGCCTCACCAAAGGCTTGCTGATTGGTGACGACTCCTTGGATCAGGTCAGCTTGATTGGCAAAGACTTGATCGGATAGCGGGTGAAAGCTCTCATCCGCGCTGCACCGGACCAAAGTGGCGAGGACCAGATCATGCGGTCCGTGGATCTGGTTGCGCAATTCATAGCTGACGCGCCCACTCTTGATATATTCCTTGAGGGGCTCAACCGCAGTTGTCGCGAAATTCGCGCATGCTGGGCAGGTGAGCGAAGCGTATTCGACCAGTTTGATCGGCGCATCAGGATTGCCCATGACATAGCCATCATATTCCGAGACAGCGACAGTGTCGGTCCATTCTGTACCCTCAGGAGCTGCGATCTCGGCAATAGCTTCGCCCTCAAGCGCTGCTTCTTCGTCGCTGGCTGTGTCGCAAGCAGCAAGGGTCAAAGCGAGCGGGGCTGCAATGAGGGCCATCTTTAAACGGGCAGGCACGAAGCGGGCGGGTGTAAATTTCATCATATTGTCCTTAATTCCTCAGGGACGACGCTATAGGACTGTTGAGCGAGGGTGAAGCCAAAAGCGGCCCTTTTTAACAGGGAACAGGCCTTTTGAACGGGTTTAAGGCTGCATTGCACCCGATTTGCGGCGAGACTTGCCAAATAGGCATGACAAACCTGCGAATCTCACCCGCAATAGGCGCTAACGGAAAAAGGCATCGAGCCTTGGCTGGAGCTCTTTCCATTGAGAGACATTTTCAAGCAATTCACCGTTCAAGATGAAGTTTGGTACAGCCTGCACGCCGAAATTCTCAAAAATGGCATTGCTTGCCGCTTGCAAGGATTGGGCCTTGGCTTCGTCTTTTAAACAGCGGTCCAATTGCGGCCTTTCATAGCCGCGCCGTTCCATGACTTTGTACAATTCATAGTCTTGGGCAATGGCCCGCCTGCGCTGATGGCCCGGGCCAAATCGCCAGCGCGCTCTCTGGGCATCAGTCGGGTCTTTGCCAATATACCAGTCCTTTTGAGCGAGCATGATTGCGCGGTGATTGTCAGGGAATTGGCTAGGCTCGCCGCAATGGGCAAGCATGGCTGCGGTAAGGTCGATTTGGCTAAATATCAGGTGCCTTATCTCAAGGCTGACCTTGCCCGTTTGCACATAGATATGGCGAACGATATCCTGACCCTCGCGCGTAAAAACCGCGCAAAAGGGGCAAGTGTAGCTGGCAAATTCGATCAATTGTGCCTCGGCTTGCGGATTGCCAATCCGATGCGCACTGCCGTTATCTGTTGCGACTATTTGCGTCGTGTAATTGCCGGACCGGTTTTGCGCCATTGCTGGCGGGGCTAGCAGCGATGCAAGGCCTAAGGCGAGAACAATTAAAGCCGCATAAAACCTGTTTTCTTTCATAGAGATAAACTGCATTTCTTACCCGTTCTCTTGCCTTAGGTTCAGTCTTTCTTGGGCTCGTCATCGCTTTCAAATGTCCGAGCAAGCGATTCCAAAACTGTGCGCAGTTCCGGATCGCCAATATCGCGCAGGCTCTCACCCAATTCCATTGGAATAGGCTTTAGTGAGGGCGGTGCTTTGGCTTGGGTCTTGATCTCGGGCGGCTTTACCGCGCCTTGCCGCAATTTGACCCGCGCAATCGCTTTATAGCCGAAAAAGCGGTTCACTCGTTCGATGATTTCCGGAATGACATGTTGGATAAGCGGAGCGTGGGCGGGCACGACGACCAGTTCAAGAATGCCTTCCGATTTCTCGCCGGGGGGAAAGCGGATTGCTTGCGGGCTGGTGACCTTGGCGTGGACGGAACCGACAATCTCGGGCCAGCGCGAGACGACCGAGCTTTGCACAAAGCCGAAGCGGCGAAAGGCTGTTCGGCCAATCTGCGGCATGAGATCAGAGATCGCTTTGGCAGAGCCGCCGCGCTTGCGCTCATAGGGCTTGAAGGCTTTTGCATGTCTTTTGCGCGCGGCTGTGCCCCCTGAGGTTTTGCCTCTCGCAGATTTGCCTTTTGAGCCGTTTTTTGGGGGTTCGCGTTCCATGAAGCATCAAGCCATGCCATAGGCCGCGCCATCCCGCCACATCTCAAGGCAAAGTTTAAGCGCATATCCTATGTCGAAAGAGCCGATTTCTACGATTTTGCTGGATTGGTATGGCACGCATGCTCGCGAACTGCCGTGGCGACTGCCGCCTGCATCCCGCTCTTTGCCGGATGCAAAGCCTGAGCCCGACCCTAACCGACCTTATCGCGTCTGGCTGTCTGAGATCATGCTGCAACAAACCACGGTTGCGGCGGTAAAGCCTTATTTCGCCAAATTCTTGGAAATCTGGCCAACGGTCGAAGCGCTGGCACAAGCGAGCGACGAGGATGTGATGGCCGCTTGGGCGGGGCTGGGCTATTACTCGCGGGCCCGCAATCTCATCAAATGCGCTCGGCTGGTGGCGGAGCGCGGGGGCTTTCCAAAAACCGAGGCAGAATTGCGAGAATTGCCGGGCCTTGGCGCTTACACCGCTGCATCTGTCGCAAGCATTGCCTTTGGCGAGCGCGCTGTCGTGATTGACGCCAATGTGGAGCGGGTCGCAGCGCGGCTATTCGCGATTGAGACGCCGCTGCCCGCTGCTCGAAAGCCTATTCGAGAGGCCATGGAAGCGATCACTCCTAATGCGCATAGCGGCGATTTTGCCCAAGCGATGATGGATTTGGGTGCGACGATTTGCACAGCGCGCGATCCCAAATGCTTGGCCTGCCCGTTGATGGAGCAATGCAAAGCGGGCGCCCACGGCGATCCTGCGCGCCTGCCGATTAAGCCTGCCAAGAAGCCGAAGCCCATCCGCCAAGGCAAAGCCTTTTGGATCGAGCATCAAGGCACAGTTCTGCTGGTCACTCGGCAGGGCAAAGGGATGCTGGGCGGGATGCGCGGGCTTCCTGATGATGGTTGGAGCGCGCAAGGCGATGGCACTGGAGCAGCGCCCATTGATGGCGGCGATTGGCAGTCATATGGCATGGTGCGCCACACATTTACCCATGCTCAATTGGAGCTTGCGGTCGAGCGAATTGTCTTAGCTGAAAAGCCGCAAATCACTGGCGAGTGGTGGCCGATTGAGCAGCTAGAGGACGCTGGGCTGCCGACCTTGTTTGCCAAGGCCGCGCGTCTGGTGATCGCGCAA
>CAZTFZ010000034.1:0-7445 GCA_964613105.1 uncultured Porphyrobacter sp.
CGAAGCCCCGGCGCTCAACAAAAAGGGTCGCGGCTGGAAGATTTCGGACAAGCGCCTTGATGCCCTGCACGAGCGTGCGCGCGAAATGCGCCGCTTTGCAACGCCTGCGCATAAGGCGCTGGCAGAGCGCTTTGCCAAGGCCGATCTTGGCCGTCACACCTTCAAACGCCATGCGGTTGTCGGCAGCGCGATTGTCGATTTCAATTGCCACACTCTGGGCATGGCGGTCGATATTTTTGAGGAGGGCGATGATCTCGCGCTTGTCACAAGGCGCGACAAAAGCCTTGAGTCGGTCGGCATTCGTGTGATGCGCGTGAAAGCGACCGACGTGCTTGATGATATGGACGGCGTGCTGGCACGGATCACCGCTGGCATGCGGATGCGCATTTCTGACCGAAAAGACGCTGCTCGTGCCCATTACGAGGCAAACCCCAACCAAGATTATTCCCGGCCAAATCGCAGGAAACCCGACGATGCTTAAGATTACCGACCTTCACGCAACCATTGGCGACAAGCCCATTTTGAAGGGCCTTTCGCTGGAAGTGCCGGCTGGCGAAGTCCATGCGATTATGGGCCCCAATGGCGCTGGCAAATCGACGCTGTCTTATGTGCTCGGCGGGCGTCCCAATTATGAGGTGACGCAAGGCTCGGTTAGCTTTGCCGGCAAAGATTTGCTCGATCTGGAACCGCATGAGCGGGCCGCAGCGGGTTTGTTTTTGGGCTTTCAATATCCGGTAGAAATTCCCGGCGTTTCCAATGTGCAATTCCTGCGCGAAGCCTTGAATTCCCAGCGCACAGCGCGCGGCGAAGAGCCGCTAACCGGCGGCGAGTTTCTGAAGCTTGCGAAGGAAAAAGCGAGCCTGCTTGGGCTCGATATGGATATGCTCAAACGGCATGTAAATGTTGGCTTTTCGGGCGGCGAGAAAAAGCGCGCTGAAATGGTCCAAATGGGCATTTTGAACCCCAGTTTCGCTGTGCTTGATGAGACCGATAGCGGGCTCGATATCGATGCTTTGCGCGTTGTGGGCGAAGGGATCAATGCGATCATGCGAGCGGAAAATAAGGGCGTGCTGCTGATTACCCATTATCAGCGTCTGCTCGATTATGTGAAGCCCGATAAGGTCAGCGTTTTGGCGGATGGTCGGATTGTCCAAACGGGCGGCGCAGACCTTGCTTTGCGGCTTGAGGCTGAAGGCTATGACGCGGTGATGGCTGATGCCTGACACTGCGGTTCTTCCAACGAACAGGCATGAGGATTGGCGCTATAGCGATGCCAGCTGGCTTGCTCAGGCAGAGCCTGCTGCCCTGTCGGTTTGGCGCGAGACGATTGTGCCTGAAGGCCAGCAGATTTGCGAAACCAGCATAATCGCAGAAGCAGGCGTCACGCGCCTTCGCATCCGCGTTGAAAAGGGCGCTCATTATGAGCATTTCGCGCTCAACACGGCGGGCGCTTTTGCGCGGCTCGAATTGGAAGTGACGCTGGAGGAAGGCGCCCATTTCGAATTTGGCGGCGTGAGCGTTGGGGGCGGCGATACGGTGCAAGAATTTGTGACTCGCACCATTCACGCGCAGCCTCATGCGACATCCAACCAAGTGGTGCGCGCGGTTCAATGGGGCGTATCGACGGGCAATTTCTTGGGCCGGATCGAAGTGGTGCGCGATGCACAGAAAACCGATGCCGGACAGAATTTCCGTGCGCTTTTGCTGAACAAAGGGGCAAGCGCCAACACCAAGCCTGAGCTTGAGATTTTTGCCGATGATGTATTGTGCGCTCATGGCGCTGCGATCGGTCAGATGGATGCCGATGCTGCCTATTATATGGCAGCGCGCGGCATTGCGCCCGAAGCCGCGCGCAAATTGCTCGTCCAAGCCTTTATTGGCGATGCTTTTGCTGGATTGAGTGATGCGGATAAGCGCGATGCGATGATGGAACAAGCGCTTGCGCAGCTTGAAGGGGCGCAATTGTGAACGCGCCTGCCACCTTGCCTCAACCTGCTGATCTGCGCAGCGACTTTCCCGGTCTCACCACAGCAGAGGGTGAGCGCTGGCACTATCTCGACACTGGCGCCACAGCGCAAAAACCGCAGGCCGTGATCGATGCGATGAGCCGCGCCATGGGCGCAGATTATGCGACGGTGCATCGCGGCGTTTACGCTCGCTCTGCTGAAATGACCCGCAAGTTTGAGGCAGCGCGCGAACGCACCGCGCGCTTTATCGGCGCAGGCTCTGCTGATGAAGTGGTCTTCACCAAAGGCGCGACCGAGGGGATCAATCTTGTCGCGCAGAGCTGGGGCGGTGCGCATATCAAAGCTGGCGACCGCATCATGCTGTCCGCGCTTGAGCATCATTCCAATATCGTGCCGTGGCAAATGCTGGCTGCGCGAGTGGGCGCTCATATTGATGTTTGCCCGCTGACAGAGGATCACCGGATTGATCTTGATTGGCTTGAGGCGAATTTGACAGAGGCGCACAGCCTTGTTGCGCTCGCTCATGTCTCCAACGTCTTGGGATCGGTGCTGGGGGCGAAACGGGCCGCGAAAGCCGCGCATAAGGTTGGCGCGAAATTGCTGCTCGATGGCTGCCAATCAGCCCCGCGTATGCGGCTCAACATGGCAGAGCTTGATTGCGACTTCTTCGTCTTTTCCGGCCATAAGCTTTACGGCCCGACGGGCATTGGTGTGCTTTGGGCGCGCAAGGGAATTCTCGACAATATGCCCCCCTATCAGGGCGGCGGTGCGATGATCGATAAGGTCAGCTTTGAAGGCACGACCTATGCGCCTGCGCCCCAGCGTTTCGAGGCGGGCACGCCTATGATTGCAGAGGCGATCGCGCTGCATGCCGCAATCGACTATACCGAGGCTGCTGGCGGTGCAGGAGGGATGGAGCAATTGTTCGCTCACGAAGCCGCTCTGGTCACGAAGACGCGCGATGCCTTGCGCGCTCGCAATGACGTGACGCTTTACGGCCCAGAGCAATCGGCTGGCATTGTTAGCTTTGCGTTAGACGGGGTTCACCCGCATGATTTGGGCACGATTTTGGACGAGGAGCGTGTGGCCATTCGTGCAGGCCATCACTGCGCTCAGCCGCTGATGGCGCAATTGGGCGTGACAGCGACCGCGCGGGCCAGCTTTGGGCTCTATTCGGATGAGAGCGATATTGAGGCTTTGCTGCGCGGAATTGATAGGACGAGAAAGATTTTCGGATGACGACACCAGCGACACATGTTGATCAGGCCCCAATTGAACAAGAACGGGCCAAGCCTAAGCGCGCCCGAGTTGAGGATGCGATTGATGACGCGCCTGAGATGGCCTCAGAAACAGCCGCGCAAGAGACTTTGGCCGAAAAGGTCGAGCGCAAGCGCGATTACCTCGACGGGTTCTTGCAGAAAAAGCCTGAAAGCTTGGGCGATGGCGAGCCGGGCGGCGCCTTGTATGAGGCAGTCGTAGCTGCGCTAAAAGAGATTTATGATCCCGAAATCCCAGTCAATATCTATGATTTGGGACTTATTTACGGGGTTGATGTTACCAATGATGCTGATGTGGCGATTACCATGACGCTTACAACGCCGCATTGCCCTGTGGCTGAAAGCATGCCGGGCGAGGTTGAGCTGCGCGCAGCCAGCGTGCCGGGTGTGCGCGATGCCGAGGTCAGCCTGGTCTGGGATCCGCCTTGGACGCCTGAGAATATGACCGATGAAGCGCGTTTAGAATTGGGAATGCTATGACGACGACAAAGACCCGCGAAATTCCTGCCGCAGTTACGCTCACCAAGGGCGCAGAGGCACGCATTGCCGAATTGATGAGCAAAGCGCCTGACGATGCCATTGGCGTCAAACTATCGACCCCGCGGCGCGGTTGCAGCGGCCTTGCCTATTCAGTCGATTATGTGACTGAAGAAGTGGCCATGGACGAGAAAATCATGACCCCTGCGGGCATGTTTTACATCGATGGCGCGAGCGTGCTCTATCTGATTGGCAGCACGATGGATTGGGTCGAGGACGACTTCACCGCTGGCTTCACCTTTGAAAACCCCAACGCCAAGGGCGCTTGTGGCTGCGGCGAAAGCTTTATGGTTTAGGCCGCTAGATCGCGACCAATCCGCTCGGCAAGCTTGATTTCTAGAACGTCAAATTCGCCATCCGCATCGATCATAGCGTTCAGCCATGTGTTCTCTGCCTCGGTTACTGGCTCGCCAGCGATTGCGCGCTCAGTGAAGCTAGCGCCTGCTGCTTTCTTGCCGAAGACCTTGCCAAAGTGATTGGCGACATTTGGGGCTTCCTTTGCCATGCGGCCAAAGAAGCGCATTGGCCCGCCGGAAGTGTCAGCGATGAAACTTTCCAATTCGAGCATACGGTCATGCGACAATTGCGCATTGGCTGCGCTAAACCCGCAAAGGTAGTTCGCGACAGCATCGACAAACAAAACCGGCCATTCAAGCGCGTTAGAAGCGCCTAGTGTGGCGTCTTTGATGCGGAACAGCATTTCAGCGTCAAACCTGCTCACCACGGCTGGGCCATGGCCGCCGCTGGCAAAAACCAAGCGGCGCAAAATTGCGCATTCTGCATTGCTGATATGCGACGGGTCGAGGCCGTTGCAGACATGCCCCTTCACAAGGCTTGGGGTTTGCTGAGAAGTTGGCGCTTTGATGGCGCAATTGCGGGTTGGGCCATCGCCATGCAGCACGGCATGTTCGATTTGTTTTAGCGCATAGTTTTTGAGGCTATCGGGGACATTGCGCGCTCGCTCGACGATGCGGACCAGCGCTTCCAATTCGGCCATGCTTTCCAGCCTGCCATCGGCGTCGATCATTTGCATCAACCACGCAGCCTCGCTGTCAGAACACATGAGGCGCGGTTCGGTTGCATTCAGCACAAATTCGCCAATGGCTTCGACAAAGAAATCGACCCATTCGCCGCAGGGCGCAGTTATCTGGTCATTGATCGCAAAAATCGCCTCGGCCTCGGCCTGAGTGACTTGTCCATCGCCCCAACCCAATTGGCGCAGGCTAAGGATTTCTTGCGGTTCGATCCGGCCATCTTCACTGACCGCTTGCGCTAGCTCGCTAAATTGCACACTCATATCGCCACTTGCCCCATCGCATTCTTAGGTTTGCTGTGGGGCAGCTTTGCCAGATTAACCTTAAAGCGTGGTTACTTTGGCTCTAGCGCTTAAGGGCCGCAACGCAGGCTGCGCGGTCAACGCTTTGCCCATCGCTGGCGCGGCGGCTTTCGACATGGGTGGCGCTTGGCTCAGCGCCCTCGCGCAATGGGTAGAGGAATATGTCGAGTACGCAGGGCTGGCCGGTGAATTGCAATTTGAGCGCATCGCCTTCTCGTACGCGCAGGCGCGGCGGCCCAAACAGGCTCTCAAGAGCGCCCGCATTTGCTCCGATAACGCCCGATAAACCTGGCGCATCGAGCACGGTTGGGGCGATAAAGCGGGTTCCTGCTGATGCGCCTGTTGGCGTCTGGACTGGCATCGGAAGCGCTGATTGCGGTGCGCTAGACGTGGCTGGAGCCGCGCCAGTTCCCGCAGTGGGCCGCGCCTCGGGAATAGCGCTTGGCCCGCTTGCGCAGCCTGCCAGTAACAGCGCAGCGCAAGCGCTCGGAATGATACGAGTTTTATGCATGACGCTTTGTGTCGTTGTCTTTCGCTCGATGAACAAGGTGAGTTGCCGTAGCCGCTCCGATAACGGGTGCAAGCAGATTGGCAAAGGGAATGGCGAGGCCCAGCGCAATCACCCCGCCCAAGGCAAAGCGCGTAAGCCCGCTGATCGGCGCAAGATCCTGCGCTGACTTTCGATGCCGCAGCCAGACCATATCTTGCAATTCGCGCCCCAAAAGCAGCGCATTGACCGTCCAGAACACCAATGCAGGTCCAAAACCAGTGAACAGCAAGATCAGGGCTATCGGCGCTGCCAGCGCGTTGAACAAAAGCGCTCGTAGAACCGATTTTACGCTAAGCCCAAGCTCTGTCTTAAAGGGCAGGCTCGGCACGTCTGCGGCGTGGTCATAGTGTTTCGCTTCGACTGCGCGAACCACATCATCGGCGAAGAATTGGATGACCGCCAATGCGACAATCCGAAACAGCAGCCAGCCTGCAAAACCAACGATCAGTGCCGTCAATAATGCTGCAAAAATGCCAGTATAGTCATCATCGCCCCAAGCTTGGGTAAGGCCAGTGATCTGCGCTTCGAGCAGCCACCAGAGCGCTGATCCAGCAAGAGCAAACAGCCCCAGGCTGATTGCCACTGATTTCAGCACAACCATAAGAATGACGCGGTCGCCCATCTGACCAAAGGCAAGTGCAAGAGCTTTGAAGAGATCGGCCATAATCGAGGGCTCGCTTGGGGCGCTTATGCGGCTAAGTCAACGCGCAGCCCCCCTTGGCCTTGGCGTTCCTGCGACGAGCCGCTAACGCGCGCAGGATGAATTGAGACAAAGGTTGGATAAAACTCATGATTGAACCGCGTTATGACGTCATCGCAATCGGCAATGCCGTGGTCGATGTTATTGCTGCTTGCGATGATGAATTGATCGAGGAATTGCAGCTTAATCGCGGCGGCATGACTTTGGTTGACGAGGCTGAGGCCAATGCGCTTTACGATGCAATGCCGCCAGCGCGCGAAACCTCTGGCGGGTCGGCGGCCAATACGCTGGCGGGGCTTGCGACATTGGGCTTGCAATGCGCATTTATTGGCCAAGTTGCCGATGATCAGCTGGGTCAAGTCTTCCGCCATGATATGCGCGCAATCGGCATTGATTTTGACACAGAAGCGCGGCCCAGCAGCGAAAAACCTGATGAGCCAGCAACGGGCCGAGTGATGATCTTCGTCACCGATGATGGCGAGCGCACGATGAACACCTTTCTGGGCGCAGGGCAATTCTTGCCAGCCGCTGCGCTTGATGAAGAGCTGATCGCTAGCAGCGCGATCCTCTATCTAGAGGGCTATCTGTGGGACCCTGAGGAACCGCGCAAAGCCATGCGCCGCGCGATTGATGTGGCGCGTAAGGCTGGCCGCAAAGTTGCTTTTACTGCGAGCGAGAGTTTTGTGATCGACCGCCATGGCGATGATTTTAGGGCGATGATCGCAGACGGCTTGATCGACATTTTGTTCGTCAACGAGCCTGAGCTTGCGAGCCTTTCGGGCGAGAGTGATTTTGAGGCTGGACTGGCCGCTCTTAAAGACAATGTTCCCGTGCTGGTCGCTACAAAAGGCGCAGCTGGCGCGGTTGCTCTGGCCCATGGAGAGCGCGCTGAAGTGGCGGCAGAGCCGATTGACAAGGTGGTCGATACAACCGGTGCTGGCGATCAATTTGCCGCAGGTTTCTTGTCGGGCTTTGCCAAGGGCGAGCCGCTAGAGACTTGCCTTAAACGCGGCGCGATTATGGCCGCCGAAGTCATCAGCCATTACGGCCCGCGTCCAGAGGCGGATACGCAGGCGCT
>CAZTFZ010000034.1:7545-13739 GCA_964613105.1 uncultured Porphyrobacter sp.
GCTCTCGGGCGATGGCAATTGCGCGCTCAAAGCTGGCCTCATTGCTCTTGCCGCGCAGAAGCGTTCGCCCAACAAGATAGGCGGGCGTGCCCTTTAGGCTGAGCCGGAATGCTGCCTTGTGATTGGCGGTGAGCAGACCGTCGATTTTCGCGGGGTCGCTCGCAAGCTCAGCCTCAACAGCTGCCCAATCGCCGCCTGATTGTTCGACCGCTTGGCGCAAATCAGCCTCGCTAAGCCCACGCGATTGCAAAAGCTCTGCGTTGACCTTTGGGAAGATGCCTTGCGCATCGCTCGCCATAGCGATCCGTGCGGCGCGCTCAGATGGCGGCCCAAAGACGGGCCAAGGGCGATAGACGATCCGCACATTGCCATCGGCCTCGGCTGCACGCTCAAGCTCTGGGTCAGAGATACGGCAAATCGCGCAGGCATAATCAGAGAAGACCAGAACAGTGATGTCGCCTGTGGGATTGCCGCCGACAGGATGCCCGCTTTGGGCAATGATCGGCTCCACCCATTGGTGCTGCGACAAATCCTCGCCCGGGGCAATATTCTGCCGCAGCAGCGTGAGCACGGCAAAGCCTGCCCCGACCGCTAGCGCTAGACCCAGAGCTCCTTTTGCCGAGAATGGTTGGCCAGCTTTTCGGCTCATTCAATCACCAGCGCCTGTGTCGCGCCCTCTTTCACGGGCTATCTCGCGATATCCGATGTCGCGGCGGCAAAAGCCATCGGCAAAGTCAATCTGGTCGAGGGCCTCATAGGCTGCGGCTTGCGCTTCGCCGACACTGACACCCAACGCTGTGACGTTCAGCACGCGCCCGCCATTGGCTAGCAGCGCGTCGGCATCACGCTTTGTGCCTGCGTGAAAGACCTTTGCGCCACCTGCCTCGGCCTCTCCTAGATCAATTGCACCGCCCTTTTTGGGCGATGCCGGATAGCCTTCAGCCGCCATCACCACGGTCAGCGCCGATTGGTCTGAGAATTTGGCGCTTTCCCCAGCAAGCTCGCCCTTTGCGCAGGCCATCATGATAGCCGCCAAATCATCCTCTAGGCGCATCATCAGCACTTGGCATTCCGGATCACCAAAGCGAGCGTTATATTCGATCAATTGCGGCCCTGTCGGCGTCAGCATCAGCCCGCAATAAAGCACCCCTGAATAGGGCATGCCGTCGGCCGCCAATTGCGCGACCGTAGGCTCAATGATGTCAGCCATTACCTGCGCTTCTAATGCAGCCGTTAGAACCGGCGCAGGCGAATATGCGCCCATGCCGCCAGTGTTGGGGCCAATGTCGCCCTCGCCCACCCGTTTGTGATCTTGAGCGCTGCCAAAGGGCAGGATCGCGCTGCCATCGGTGAGCGCGAAAAAGCTTGCCTCTTCGCCTTCAAGAAATTCCTCAATGACCACCTCGGCTCCGGCCTCGCCAAATTTGCCTTCAAACATGTCGGCAAGCGCTGCTTCGGCATCCTTGCGTGTTTCAGCGATCACTACGCCTTTGCCCGCTGCCAAGCCGTCAGCTTTCAGCACAAAAGGCGCGGTAAATTGCTCGAGCGCGGCCAAGGCCTCTTCAAATGAGCTTGTGCGCACATAAGCGCCCGTTGGAATGTCGGCCCGCGCGCATAAATCCTTGGTGAAGCCCTTGCTGCCCTCCAATGCAGCTGCGGCCTTATCGGGGCCGAACACTGCCAATTGGGCGGCGCGCAGGCTGTCGGCCAAGCCATCGACCAAAGGCGCCTCTGGGCCAATCACAACCAAATCGATCGCATTTCGCTCGCAAAATTGCACGACTGCGCCATGATCGCCCGCGTCCATCGCGACCAATTGCGCATGGTCTTCCATCCCCGGGTTTCCGGGGCTTGCGTATAATTTGCTTAAGAGCGGGGATTGCGCCAATTTCCACGCTAGCGCATGTTCGCGCCCGCCCGACCCAAGCAATAGGATATTCATGGCCGACAATTCCTCTTTCACGCCGAATGATAGCTCGCTGGTAGCGCGCGAGGGCGATGGCGACAACGCGCGAGCCTATTCGATCACAGAAATATCTGGCCTTTTAAAGCGCACGGTCGAAGATCGCTTTGGTTTTGTCCGTGTGCGCGGCGAAATTTCGCGGGTCTCGCGCCCGCGCTCGGGCCATGTCTACACCACGCTGAAGGACGATAAGGCCAATCTCGATGCAATCATCTGGAAGGGCAATGCAGGCCGGCTGAATTTCGAACCCGAGGAAGGGTTGGAGGTTGTCGCAACCGGCAAGCTGACGACGTATCCCGGCCAGTCGAAATACCAAATCGTCATCGAGAAAATGGAGCTGGCAGGCGAAGGCGCTTTGCTGGCGCTGCTCGAAAAGACCAAGGCGCGGCTAGAGGCAGAAGGTCTGTTTGCGCCCGAACGCAAGCGCGCCCTGCCCTTTGTTCCGCGCACCATTGGCGTTGTCACATCGCCAACTGGCGCGGTTATTCGCGACATTTTGCACCGGCTGGCCGACCGGTTTCCGACGCGAGTGATTGTCTGGCCAGTTTTGGTGCAAGGCAAGGGTGCTGCCGATCAAGTGGCGAACGCTGTGCGCGGTTTCTCGCAATTGCCCGTTGGCCACGCGGACCGCCCCGACTTGGTGATTGTTGCGCGCGGTGGCGGCTCGATAGAGGATTTGTGGGGCTTTAACGAGGAAAAGGTCGTTCGAGCGATTGCCGAATGCTCTATCCCCACGATCAGCGCGGTCGGGCATGAGACGGACACAACTCTGGCTGATTTTGCCGCTGATAAGCGAGCGCCTACGCCCACGGCTGCTGCGGAAATGGCGGTTCCTGTAAGGGCCGAGCTCGGCGCATTTCTGGGCGATTTGGGCGCCCGCTCTCGCACTGCAATCATGCGGCCCGTTGGCTTGGGCCGCGAGCGTTTGAAGGCTCGCGCTGACCGTCTCCCGCAGCCCGAAACTCTGTTGCAACCCCAAGCGCAAAGGCTGGATGAGGCCGCTGAGCGCTTGCGCAGAGGCTTGCAGGATCGAGCGTCGCGCGGGCGCGAACGGTTGAGCGCTTTGCGGCTGTCGCCTGCTATCCTGCGTTCCGGCCTTAGGCGCTCAAAAGAGCGGCTGGGTGCAGTCCGGCTCAGTGCGCAGCTGGTGGAGCGACCTTTGGCAGAGCGGACTGCGCGTCTGGCAGGAGCTGTGCGAACGATGGAAGCGCTTAATCCAGATGCAGTGGTCGAGCGCGGCTATGTGCGAGTGATGGGTGAGCATGGCAAAACGCTGACCGATAAAGCGCAAGCAGCAAGCGAGGCTCGGCTAAGGCTCAGGTTCCGCGATGGCGAATTGTCGGTGGTCAATGCAGATGGCGATGCTGAGTTGTCCCCTTCTCCCGGAGCCGCTCTAAAGCCAAAAAACAAACCGACAGCCAAACCCCAAACCCGATCTAGGCCCAAAAAACCCAGCAATGACGCGCAAGATGATTTGTTCGGCTAGGCAAGTCTTGCTAAGGGCCTCAGCGATATGTTGATGTCTTCAGATAGAAAATCGGGCGGCGAAGCAAAGCTGCATTATGGCCCCAATGGTTTCCGCGTTTTGACGCCGGGTACCCATGTCTTTTGCGCGGTCAGCGGCGAGGCGGTTGCGCTGGAAGAATTGCGTTATTGGAGCGTTCATCACCAAGAGCCTTATGCCAGCGCAGAATTGGCAACGGAAAGACTGAAACCATGATTTTGTGGAGATTGGGGCGTATATTGGCGGCAGTTATGAGTGCAGGGCTCTTGAGCGCATGCATCCCTGCTGCTCAACCGCAGCCCACTCCCGATCCTGTCCCGCAAGCGGCTCAAGCGCCCCAAGCCGCCGCACCGCAGCCAGCGCCCGAACCCCTTCCCACTCTTCCACCGGCAGAGCCCATCCGCGCAGCCTTCACATTCGCAGGGGAGCTAGAGCAAGGAGGCTGGATCCGTGGCCGCGTGCCGAGCAATGCCGCTCAAGTCATGCTGGGTGATGAGCCAGTGACCTTTGACGAAGCGGGCTTTTTCTTCGCTGCTTTTGACCGGGATGCAGGCAGCACGGTGAGCCTTTTAGCGACGCTCGACAATGGTCAGCAAATCACGCAAACTCTGGCGATCAAACCGCGCAACTGGAATATCGAGCGGGTCAATGTCGCTCGCCGCAGGGGCGGAGCCAGTGCGAGTTTCATGGCGCGCCGCCAGCCAGAGCTCGATGCGATTTGGAATGCACGCTTGCAGCGAACGGGCAGCAATGGCTGGCAGCAGGATTTCATCTGGCCCGTCAAAGGGCGCATTTCGGGCCGCTTTGGTTCGCAGCGCATCTATCGCGGAGAGCCGGGCAGCTATCACACGGGCATCGATATTGCGCCGGGTAATGGCGTTCCTTTTGTTGCGCCCGCCGATGGCGTTGTTGTGCTGGTCGCGCAAAATTTCAGCCTTGAAGGCAAATTGCTGATTATCGACCATGGTGCTGGCCTTAACAGCGCGTTCCTCCACGCCTCCAAACTGGTGGTCGCCGAGGGTGAGCGAGTGCAACAAGGCCAATATATCGGCAATATCGGATCATCGGGCAGAGCCACAGGGCCGCATCTTCATTGGGGCCTCAAATGGGGCAATTCGCGGCTTGATCCCCTGCTGTTCACTGGCCCTATGAATTAGGCGGCTCTTGAGCGGGCCACAATAAATGCGCCGCACACGATTGGTTCTGGCTGTTCTATTGGGTCTTTCGCTAGCGCCCGGTACCTTTGTGCGCAGCCCGCCAGCCAAGCCCAATTACACTGCGCCTTTGATGGTCGAAAGACTTGAGATTGAGCGTGAGCTTGAGTGGGGAGGGGCCGGCCCTTTCACGCTGGAGGCGGCATGGCATCTCACCAGTAAGAACAATCATTTCGGCGGCTATTCCGCGCTCCTCTATCGGCCCGATGGCAGCCTGCTTGCGGGCAGCGATGCGGGGCGGTTGTTGAGGCTAGAGGCTAGCGACGGAGCGAATTATTGGAGCGGCACTTTCCGCGCCTTCGCCGAAGCGGAAAAGCGCGACAAACGCGATGTTGATCTTGAGTCCATGACCCAAAACCTTGAAACAGGCACAATCTGGGCCGCTTATGAGGGCAGCAATGCCATCGATCGCTATCGCGATCTTGCGCAAATAGGGACACGCGCTCAGCCCGCTGAGATGGCAGGGTGGTCCGACAATTCAGGGCCAGAGGCGATGATGCGGCTCGATGATGGGCGCTTTATTGTGCTTGCAGAGCAGCGCTCGCGCTTTGGCGGGGATAGCCATGAAGCGCTGTTGTTTGCCGATGATCCGCTCAAAGATGAAGAGCCATTGGTTTTCAGCATGGCAACGCCCAATGGGATGCGGCCCGTTGATATGACGCTGACGCCTTCTGGCAAAGCGCTTATCCTGCTGCGCGATCACAATTGGATCGTGCCGCCGCGCTGGTCTATCGCGCTTGCTCTGGCTGACCCAACGCAGATTGAGGCGGGGGAAAATTGGGAAGTCGAGGTTCTGGCACGGCTTGATAGCCCCATCCCGATCGACAATTTCGAAGGGATTGCGCTTGATCAGCGTACGGATAAAGGCTGCGATCTTTGGCTGATCTCAGACGATAATTTCAGCAAGTTTCAGCGCACATTGCTGCTCAAGCTGGACTGGCCGACATGCGAACACGGGCAATCCACTGCGGCGCAGGACGCAGCAGCAGGCTAAATCTTCAAATTGTGTGCTTGGCCCTGAGGCCTAAACCGCTTCGCGCCTTAAGCGGCCGCAGCGGCTTTCTTCAGCTCACGCTTAACTTTGAGCGCACGCGAGGACAATTTCTCATCCTTGGTCTTCAAGAGCCAATTGTCGAGCCCGCCATTATGCTCAACCGAGCGAAGGCCATTGGTCGACACGCGGAACTTAAAGCTGCGGTCGAGCTTTTCACTGAGCAGAGTGACATTTTGCAAATTGGGCAGGAAGACACGCTTGGTTTTGTTATTGGCGTGGCTAACATTGTTGCCGGTAAGGCGACCTTTGCCGGTCAGTTCGCAAATGCGCGACATGATAATTCTCGTCTGTCTCAAGTTAAAGGCAGCAGCGTGATTGTTCGGGGCCGAAACGAATCGGGCACAGTCGCAATTCAAGCTATCGCCGGAAAGGCGCGCGGATAGCTTTGATGCAGCCCCCCGTCAAGCGAATCTCGGGCAAATCTACGCTTAGTCAGCATCCTTGCAGCGTCCTTGCAGC
>CAZTFZ010000035.1:0-4938 GCA_964613105.1 uncultured Porphyrobacter sp.
ACATCGCAACGAGTGACCGAGTGAAGGATATTGAGGTTTCGCTGCTTATCCTCGCGCAAATGGGTGGGAATATGCACTTGGGATGCAGGCACAAGCGCGCTCGGTGCAGATGTGCTGCCATCCGGCATTCTCTGGCGGACTGCGGGCAAAGCGCCGCGCCAATTGCTCCAATTGATCGGAATAGGCGCATAAAGCACTAGCTCGCCATCGATCAGCCTCGAGGCATAATTGCTTGAGGAGTAATAATCAGCAGAGGTCAGATAATGCGTGTCGCGATAGGTCAGCGAGCCATCTGAACCAAGCTCAAATCGGCTGATTTCTGTGCCGCCATCGCCATAGGAATAGCCGATAACGACAACCATATTGCCGCTCACCAACAGCTCGTCATACCAAGCATCGTCCGGATTATCATCGCCGGGCGCAAAAACATCAATCGCGTCAATGGGTGCAAGCGCATTGCCGCCATGACGGATCGAGAAAATGCGCCCACGCCTCAGGACAATGAGGAAGTCCTTGGTTGCTTTGACCAAGCCGCCCTCGTCAACACCAGCCTCTTGATTGTTGGTTATGCTTGGAGCTTCCTCGAGTTTGGCCCCCGTGACAACAACATCGCTGAGCGCATATTCGACCGAGTCATAGTCACGCTGGAGGCGTGCATTTGCATCATCCGCAAATTCCTCCACGGCTGCTTCGCTGCCGAAGGTCGGGACATTGCCATCGGACAAAGTGCTTGCGGCTTGTGGAGGCGTAACCGCTGAACAGCCAGCCAGCCCCAATGCCAGCGCTGATGTCAGTGACGCGAGAAAAAGGCGGATCATAACAACTCTCCCAAACCAAGCCCCCCGGGTAAGCTACATCATTGCATCGTTTTGGCAAAATCCTCGATCTGCTCCATCGTCACAAGGCTGGTCGTTTCAGCCTCTTTGTCGATCCGGCCAACCATGGGCGAGAGGACTTTGCCGCCAAATTCGACAAAGCGCTCCACCCCATCGGCGCGCATTGCAAGCACGCTCTCGCGCCAGCGGACGCGCCCTGTGACTTGCTTCACCAGCAAATCCTGCTCTTCAGCGCTTTCTTGCGTTTTGGCAGCGGTGACATTGGCAAAAAGCGGCACGGCCAATTGGGCCGGCGGTGTCTGTGCCAATGCCGCCGCCATCGCATCAGCGGCAGGCTGCATCAAAGAGCAATGGAAGGGCGCAGAGACAGGCAATTTGATGCCGCGCTTAATCCCATGCTCCTTAGCAAGGCCGATTGCGCGCTCAATCGCGCCTGCATGGCCCGACAAGACCACTTGGCCCGGATCATTGTCATTAGCGATTTCGCAAACTTCGGCATCGGCAGCAGCCGCAGCCAATGCGGTCGCCTTATCAATGTCTGCGCCAAGCAAAGCCGCCATTGCGCCCTCGCCCACTGGCACTGCGGCTTGCATGGCCCGTCCGCGCAATTTTAAGAGCTTCGCCGTATCGGCAAGGCTGAACGCGCCAGCTGCACACAGCGCGCTGTATTCGCCCAAGGAATGCCCTGCGACACAGGCAGCATGATCTGCCAGCTTGAGGCCGAAATCCTCTTCCAAGACCCGCAAGGTCGCAATCGCATTGGCCATGATCGCAGGCTGAGCATTCTCTGTCAGGGTCAGGGCATCCTCTGGCCCTTCGCACATGATCGCAAAGAGCTTTTGCGACAGAGCATCATCAACCTCTTCAAAAACTGCGCGGGCTGTAGAGCTCGCCTCGGCCAGTTCTGCTCCCATGCCGATCTTTTGGCTGCCTTGGCCGGGAAATATAAATGCGTTCACGCGTGGGTTCTCCTGATGATTGGGTGCCTATAGCGGGCTTAGAAAAGGAACGATGTGATTGTCGGCGCTGTGGCCAATTTTGGCTCGGCCAAGGAATGGAATGGCATAGCGAGCGCACCAATCACGAGCGATCTCTTCTGCGCTGGCTCCGAAAGGGCGGTCATTTTCAGGCACATTCGTGACCTCGCCCAGCCTTATCCCAGCGCATCCTCGCAAATTGGCCGTGATGTGCGAAAACAGCCGATCTATCGCGTAAAGATGCTCTGCGACTTCCTCGACAATGACGACATGGCCGGTCAAATCCGGCATATGCTCGCTGCCCAGCATCATCGCCAATGTCGTGAGGTTGAGCGCGACAACGGGCTGTTTGTCGTCCAATGAAGGCTCAAGACCATCAAGATCACCAGCGAACCATGCGAGCGAGCGCTTTACAGCAGCCTCACCCCCTGATCGCCCCATATCCACTGGCATCGGCCCGTGCAGCGATTGCCCGACACTGTGGCGTCGAAGAGCGGTGAGCAGAAACCCGCAATCTGAATAGCCCATATAGGCCTTTTGATGCGCAGGGGCTTCCAAACCTTGGATCGCGCCCTCGATAATCCTGTTTGAGCCATAACCACCCTTGGCAAACCACACCGCATCGAAGCTCGCGTCATTCGCGCATTCAAGAAAGGCCGCTAGCCGCACCGAATCAGATCCTGCAAAATGCCCTTCGCTCAAAAAGCACTGAGGATGAAAGTTCAGCTCAATTGCGGGAAAATGCGCCTTCGCATAAGCCTCCACACGCTGAGCGAGGGCTTGATCGAGCGTGGTTGCTGGGGCACAAATTGCTATTCGCGGCATGTCAGGAGCCTTAGCGCGCTTGCCATCATGCGCACAACTCAATAGCGCGCCCTTTATGAGCGAGTTTCCCACACCTGAAGAATTGCTGTCGCGCCCCTTTTTCTTTGTCGGCATCGGCGGATCGGGCATGTTGCCGCTCGCGCAAATCCTCAAAGGACGCGGCGCAGTCGTGGCTGGATCAGACCGCAGCTATGACCAAGGGCGGACCCCGGAAAAATTTGCGGCACTAAAAGCGCAAGGTTTCGACCTGCATCCGCAAGACGGCAGCGGACTTATCTCGCCCGATCAAATCGTGATTGCCTCTGCCGCTATCGAAGACACTGTTCCCG
Organism: uncultured Porphyrobacter sp.; assembly: GCA_964613105.1. Lineage (GTDB taxonomy): Bacteria > Pseudomonadota > Alphaproteobacteria > Sphingomonadales > Sphingomonadaceae > Erythrobacter. The sequence continues at coordinate 2,968 of CAZTFZ010000035.1, forward strand.
AGATCGCAGCGGCAAAAGCGCTCGAATGCCTCCGCTTGACCCGAGCAGAGCTGAACTCGATCCTGTTCAACACCTCTGGCGCAGGGATTGCGATTGCCGGAACCAGCGGCAAATCGACCGTAACCGGCATGCTGGGGTGGATTATGCAGGCTTTGGGCCGCGAGCCGACGGTGATGAACGGCGCGGTGATGAAAAACTTTGTTACCCAGGCCCGCCCTTTTGCAAGCAGCGTTGTTGGCTCTACCAGCATCTATGTAAGCGAAGTGGATGAAAGCGATGGCTCTATTGCGCTTTACAGCCCGGCAGTTGGCATATTGCTCAACGTCAGCCTCGATCACAAGAGCCTGGAGGAATTGCGCCAGCTTTTTGGCGACTATCTTGGCCGAAGCCGCATCTCTGTTATCAATGCTGACAATGCAGAGGCCTTAGCCTTGCTGCCGCAAGCGAAAGAGACGATCACCTTCGGGATCGACCAGCCGCGCGCGCAAATTGGCATTGTGGCAGGCTCCATCGCCGAAGGGCCGACCAAACAAGCAGCGCTGGTCGTCGACCGTCATGACGATAGCGAGCATCCATTGACGCTGGCTTTGCCGGGCAAGCACAACCTTTCTAACGCTTTGGCGGCGATTGCTGGCGCGGTGGCTGCGGGCATTCCCGTCAGCGCGGCGGTCAAAGCATTGGGCACATTTGCTGGGCTAGCGCGCCGGTTCGACATAGTCGGAACAAGCAGCAGCGGTGTGACCGTCATTGATGATTTTGGCCATAATCCAGAGAAATGCGCAGCGACATTGCGCACGCTCAAATCCCATAAAGGGCGCATCATCGCTTTCTTTCAGCCCCATGGTTACGGCCCTTTGCGGCAAATGGGCGCTGAACTGGCGCAGACCTTTGCTGATGAGCTGGGCAGCGAGGATATCACTATCTTGTGCGACCCTGTCTATTTTGGCGGAACGGTGGATCGCAGCGAAGGCAGCGAGCGGATCATTGGCTTGATCGAGCAAGCGGGCGGCAAGGCTGAACACATTGCGGCGCGCGAGGATGTCGGCAAGCGTCTGGTAGAGATTGCGCAAGCGGGCGACAGAATAGTGATTATGGGCGCGCGCGATGACACATTGTCGCAATTTGCCAGCGAAGTATTGTCCCAATTGGGCTGACCGGGGCGGAAACTGCCGCCTAGTCTGGCTGGACGGGTTCAGATCCGCTGAACAATGGCCCCATCAGCTCGCCTTCTTCTTGGAAAGCTGCGCGTTGCACGATCGTTTCGTCAACGCCCTCCGCGCCCGGATTATAGCGATAGAGAACTGAGCGATCGCGGCCCATAGCCTTTGCACCATATAGGGCTGAATCCGCCTCAGCAAAGGCTAGGTCAAGCTCTTGTCCGCGCCCAACAACAGCGCCAAGGCTGATCGTGTAATGCGGCAGCGCATCCTCCGCCATATTCAACGCTTCGCTCGCCACTTGCTCGCGCAATTCCTCGGCCATTGTCATCAATTGCGCAGGCCTTTGCGCTGGACAAATGATCGCAAATTCCTCGCCGCCTATCCTGTAAATCTCAGCAGGCGCATAAGTGCCCATCGCTTCGCGCAAGACATTAGCAGTGTGGCGCAGCACAGCATCGCCAATTTGGTGGCCATATGTGTCATTGATCGATTTGAAGCGGTCAATATCAGCAATCAGCAACCCCTCGCCAACATGCAATTGAAGGATTTGCTCGAAAGCGCGGCGGTTTGCGAGGCCTGTAAGGCTGTCGGTTCGCGCCATCCTACCCATTTTGGTGGCTCTAACGACGGCTCTATCGCGGTCGCGGCGCAGCTCTACAAAGCGGTCTCCCACACCCAGCGAAGTCGCAATGGCCAAAACCACAACGCCTAGCAATGCAAGGCCAGTGGCATTGACATCCCAATCGAGCCAACCAAGAGACTCGAGGCTGACGATCACCGCTGCTGCCAGCGCGCCGGTCAGGCTCAGCGC
>CAZTFZ010000035.1:5038-11242 GCA_964613105.1 uncultured Porphyrobacter sp.
GAGCATCGCCACAACCATGAAGATATGAAAGAGAATAAAGCGCTCACGCAAAATGCTGTAAAACAGCGCATCATAGATGAGCGGCAAGATCAGCAAGCCGATGACCAATACGGCTGGAATAATGCCCGGCATGAGCGCCATGACATTGGTGACGTCACCTGTGGCCGCCAATTGACTCAGCGTGGGTATTGCTTTGGTAGGGGTTACCATTGGGGGTTACTCCCCCGTCTAGTAGCAGCATAGCTGACCGTAGGAGCCGATTGGGCCTGTGGCAAAATTTGAGCAAGAATCACCTCCACGAGCCCGGCGATTCGCGTATGTGCCGAGCTCGCGGAGGCGAACTGATTAACCATTGTGACGCAAGTGTGAGGCCAAGAGCTTATCATGCAAGCTCTCGATTGCCGCTGGATTGGTCATGGTCGAAATCCATTTCATGGGTTTGAACTGCGCGATCATTCTCAATTGCGCTAGCAAGCAGCAAAGCGCCGTTCCGCTTTGGGACTGTCGATTTTTGATAGGTTAATTGGCTTTGATATGCTGCCCCATGGCGCGCTCATTTTGCCAAAATATATCGATTTACAGGGACTTACAGCCTATCGACGAAGGGAAAGCTTCACCGATAGTTCGTTTCTCAATGGCCCAATTCTCAATGACCCAGTCTAAAGACCTTATGCAGCACAAAGGCTATTACTGCGCCCAGCACCAATCCAACCAGCGCTGATGCTGCGGCATAGCTGAACCAGCCCAATATCCCCGACAACGCCCCTGTTGCACCCTCAACGCCATGCTGAATGGCATGGGCAAGGTCTGACGGCGCGTGAACGCCCACTTCGTGCAGGCCATGAAGGATAATTCCGCCGCCAACCCACAGCATAGCAACTGTGCCAATGGCCGATAAGGCAGTGAGCAGATAAGGCACGGAATTCACCAGCGCATGGCCTAAGGATTGGCTGGCTGCATTGTCCTGCTTAGTAAGATGAAGACCAACATCGTCCATCTTCACGATCAACGCCACAGCCCCGTAAACCACGACAGTCACGACCACGCCTACGAGGGCCAAGGCCAACCCGCGCTCCCACCATGTTGGCAGGTCCAGCTCGTTGAGGGTAATCGCCATAATCTCTGCTGAGAGGATAAGGTCTGTTCGCACTGCCCCTGCGATACGCTGCTTTTCAAACGCCGCAGGATCCTCGATCACATCCTCGACCGTTTGGCCATGCTTTGCCCCGCCCAATTTCTCGATGACTTTTTCAGCACCCTCATAACAAAGGAAAGCGCCGCCTAGCATCAGTATCCAAATGATCGCCCACGGCAAAAACTCAGATAGTAAAATCGCGCCCGGAAGCAGGATAACCAGCTTGTTGAACAGGCTGCCTTTGGTGATTGACCAGATGATTGGCAGTTCGCGCGCAGGACTGAGCCCGGTCACATAGCTGGGCGTAACAGCAGCATCGTCAATAATAACGCCCGCCGTTTTGGAGCCTGCTCGGCCAGCAGCCACCGCAATATCATCGACCGACGCAGCGGCAGTGCGCGCAATTACTGCAACATCATCAAGCAGAGCGACCAATCCGGATGGCATGGGATATATTCAACCTATATGGCTATTGAGGCAGTCAGCAGCTTTGCGGGCGCCGCGACAAGGTTGCAAGGGCGCTTGCCCAGCTTAGCCACGGCTTAAAGGCGCTTGTTTTTCCATTTCGACCGCTGCCTTGTAGCCCTCGCGCTCGCAAAGCCTTGAGCGATAGGCCTTGAGGCTTTGCGGAATACCCTCGTCAAGTCCGACTGATTTGGCCAATATCAGCGCATAGCCGCAGCATATGTCGGCCACTGTAAACCGATCCGCGCACAGAAATTCGCGCGTTTCCAACCGCTGCTCCAGTTTCACGAGCCGATTGTAGAACCATTTGGCATAGGCCTCCCCTGCCTCTTCAAGGCCGCGCTGTTTCTCGAAAATGGCAAAGCGCATGTAGACGGTTTGCGGAAAGGTGATGGTTGCATCCGCATGAAAAGCAAAGTCGAGGAAGCTCGCGTAGTCCGGCTCCTCTTTTCTGACGAGCAAGCCCTCGTCTTTTCCCAAGCCGGCAAGATAGACCGCAATAGCGCAGCTCTCGGTCATCTGAGTGCCATCATGCTCTAGCAATGGCACTGTCCCCAGCGGGTTGCGGGTCAGAAAATCGGGCGCTTCATAGCGCGGCGGAAACGGCAGCATTTGCAAATTGATCGGCGTATTTGCCTCAGCTGCTGCCCAAGTACCCCGAAAGCCGCGCGACCTTGCGCAAGTGAATAGCGTTGGAATGTCCATGGCACGCTTGTTACCATCGCAGAATACACCGCGATAGCGCAAATCAAAAGCTTGCATTCGCGCGCCACTTGGGTATGTGCGCCCATCCCTTGTTTAACGAGGGAGATTTAAGAAAGCCGGAGGGGCTTTGCGCTATTCGAGCGTGATGGCCAGCGATCGGTGTGAAATAAAAGGAACAGAAGCCATGGCTCTATATGAGCACGTGTTTCTGGCGCGCCAAGATTTGAGCCAAGCTCAAGTCGATCAACTGGCCGCCACTGCAACAGAAATTGTCGAGAAAAACGAAGGCAAGGTCACCAAGACGGAGACCTGGGGCCTTAAGTCACTCGCCTATAAAATTGACCGCAACCGCAAAGCGCATTTCGTGCTGCTCAACATCGACGGCCCTGGCGCTGTTGTGGAAGAGCTTGAGCGTCAGACTCGCATCAATGAAGATGTGATCCGCTATATGACCATCCGCGTCGAAGAGCATGAGAATGAGCCAAGCGTGATGATGCGCAAGAGCGACCGCGATAAGAAGCGTCGCCAAGAGCGAGGAGACGACTAATGGCACGACCGTTTTTCCGCCGCCGCAAATCTTGCCCCTTCTCGGGCGAGAATGCACCCAAGATCGACTATAAGGACGTTCGCCTTCTGCAAGGCTTTATGTCCGAGCGTGGCAAGATTGTGCCTTCGCGCATCACTGCAGTTAGCGCCAAAAAGCAGCGCGAACTGGCCAAAGCGATCAAACGTTCACGTCAAATCGGCTTGCTGCCGTATCTCGTGAAGTAAGAGGAGAAAACAGATGGATATTATCCTCCTTGAACGGATCGAAAAGCTTGGCACCATCGGCGATGTTGTCGCTGTAAAAGACGGCTATGCCCGCAACTTCTTGCTTCCACAGAAGAAGGCCTTGCGAGCAAACGAAGCCAATAAAAAGGTCTTCGAAGCCAATCGCGAACGTCTGGAAACAGAAAATGCTGAACGCCGCACGGTTGCAGAAGCCGCTGGAACTAAGGTTGATGGCGCTGAAATCGTTCTCATCCGTGCTTCGTCTAACGCTGGTCAGCTGTATGGCTCGGTCAATGTCCGCGATATCGTCGCAGGCCTTGCCGAACAGGGCCATGAAGTGGACAAAAAGCAGATCATCCTTGGCAGCCCGATCAAAATGATCGGTATGCATGATGTGACTGTTGCCCTGCACCCAGAAGTGCGGATCACAGTCAAAGCCAATGTCGCACGCAGTGACGACGAGGCTGAATTGCAAAGCCAAGGCGTCGATGTTTTGGCGCAAATGTTCGCTGACGAGCAGAAGGAAATCGAGGAAGCTGCCGAAGCTACCCGCGTTGATCCGACTCTCGAGCCTGGCGAAATTCCTGCTGACATGTTTGAAGACAACGCAGAACCGTCTTCAGATGAAGCGGCTAAAGAAGCTCCGGCTGCTGAGGCTGAAGCCGAAGCTGCTGGCGAGGAAGAAGAGAAGAGCGAAGACTAAGCCCTTCTCTTTCTTCTCCGATAAATACGGGGCGCGGCCATCACTGGTTTGCGCCCCTTTTTTGGCCCTTTTTTGGCCTTTCTTTGGCCCTTTTTTGGCCTTTTCCGCATGCGCCATGTGGCTCGACCCGATTTCTTCCAAATTTGTAGCAAAACTGGAACGAAACGCGCTACTAACAGCAAAGACAAATCAATCGCAGGGGCATGAATGGACAATATCGACACAATATTAGACCAATTGCAAAGCACTTATGAGACTGCTGTCAAACGCCTGCGCAGCGATGTGATTGCCTTTGGCCGCGATCAGACCTTGCCTTCAAAGACACGCCGCAGCGACGGCTCTTACACCTATCCAGAGCTTCGCTTGCGCTTTCAAGGTGGCGATCAACCAGAAGATCGCAGCCGCGCTTTTGGCCGTCTCAACAGCGCCGGACTGTACACGACCACAGTCACTCGCCCGCAATTGTTTCGCGACTATCTCGCCGAGCAATTGCGCCTCATCATGAGCGATTACTCGGTCGAACTAAGCGTTGGTCCATCAGCGCAAGAGATACCCTTCCCCTATGTGCTCGACGGGGAAGCAGGCGCAGAATTGGCTGGTGTCGATCCCAATGTCATCGCTCGCTATTTCCCCTCGACAGACCTTGCCGACATTGGCGATGAGCTGGCCGATGGCATTGAACTGGGCAGCGATGATGAAGCCATTCCGCTGTCCCTTTTTGACGGCTTGCGCACCGATTTCAGCCTAGCCCGCCTTGCCCATTACACTGGCACTGACCCCAGCCATTTTCAGCGTTTCATCCTGTTCACCAACTATCACCGATATGTCGATGAATTTGTCGATTGGGCAGGAGAGCAATTGGGCAGCAATGGCTATAGCGCGCTTGCGGGCGCTGGCGGCCTTTATCTCGATCGCCCGCTCAACAATGCGCGAGAACAATTGTCCGACACAGCGTGGCGGCGGCACCAAATGCCAGCCTATCACTTGATTGGCGAAGATCGCGGCGGGATCACTTTGGTCAATATTGGCGTTGGGCCTTCCAATGCCAAGACGATTTGCGACCATTTGGCCGTTTTGCGCCCAGAAGCATGGTTGATGATCGGCCATTGCGGTGGACTTAGGCCAAGCCAGAAAATTGGCGATTATGTGCTCGCCCATGCCTATTTGCGCGACGACCACGTTCTTGACCCTGTGCTGCCTCCAGAAATACCCTTGCCCGCGATTGCCGAGGTTCAGCGCGCCTTGAACGAGGCAGCAGGAGAAGTTTCCGGCGAACAGGGTTCTGACCTCAAACGCCGTATGCGCACAGGCACTGTTGTCACCACCGATGATCGCAATTGGGAGCTGCGTTATACGCAGAGCGCCAAGCGCCTATCGCTCAGCCGAGCGGTGGGGATTGATATGGAAAGCGCCACGATTGCAGCCCAAGGATACCGCTTCCGCGTGCCTTATGGCACATTGCTATGCGTGTCAGACAAGCCGCTTCATGGCGAGATCAAACTGCCCGGTCAGGCCAACACATTCTATGAAGAAGCGATTGCCGCTCACTTGCAGATTGGCGTGACGGCCTGCCGTCACTTGCGCGAGGAAGGGCCGCAATTGCACAGCCGCAAATTACGCGCCTTTAACGAGCCCCCATTCCGATGAGCGGGCCGATGAGCGGTGCACAAACTCTTTCTCGCTCAATCGCGGGCCGCGTTGCGATTGTCACTGGCGCTGCCAGCGGCATGGGCCGTGCGACGGCCAAGCTTTTTGCCCAAGAAGGCGCTTTGGTCGCGGTCACCGATCTTAACCTTGCGGCCTGTGAAGCGGTCGCAAGGGAATGCGGCGGCGGCGCAAGACCCTTTGCCTTGGATGTCTCTGATCCAGATGCGATCGCAACCACCGTCGCGCACATTGGCGAGGAAATGGGCGGCATAGACATTTTGGTGAACAATGCCGGCGTCTCTAGCTTTGCTCCTCTTGATCGCAGTGAAGCCTATGAGGATGTTTGGCACCGCGCCATAGCGGTCATGCTAACGGGTCAACAGCGCATGGTTCGGGCGGCCTTGCCCTTTTTGCGCAAAAGCGATGCTGCCCGTATCGTCAACATCGCCTCGACTGAGGGTCTAGGCGCAACGCCGGGCAATTCGCCTTATGTTGCTGCCAAAACGGGCGTTGTCGGCCTGACGCGCGGCTTAGCGGCCGATTTGGGCAAAGAGGCGATCACGGTCAATTGCATCTGCCCCGGCCCCATTCGCACAGCCATGACCGATGCGGTTGAAGAGGAACACAAGACGATCTTTGCCAAGCGCCGGACTGCCTTGCGCCGCTATGGCGAGCCGGAAGAAGTCGCGCATATGACGCTTTCGCTCGTTCTGCCGGCTGCAAGCTATATCACTGGAGCGATTATACCTGTGGATGGCGGGTTAACCGCGCGAAACGC
>CAZTFZ010000035.1:11342-13719 GCA_964613105.1 uncultured Porphyrobacter sp.
CCGCCTTTGCCAACGTCAAACCGGCGAAGCACTTTGCCGCTTATAAAATCAACCTCAGCAACAGTGTCACTGCCCGTTTCTGCGACATAAATGCGCGATCCATCGTCGGACCAAAGCACCGTCACTTGTTGACGCTCAGCAGCCTCTTCGCGGCTAGAAACAGCGATCGAACGCACCACCTCAAACTTGGTCAGGTCAATGACGGACAGCCCGCCCTCAGCCAAATCACTGGTGATGGCAAAGTCCTCTTGCGGGCGGATAACCAAGCGCAAAGGAAACTCACCCGTCCTAAGCTCCCCTCGGATAACCAAAGAAATCGGATCTAGGGCAAAGGCCTTGTTCGATCCGCGTGCAGACACCCACAGCAATTTGTCTTTTTCAGCGTAGTCTATGCCCTCTGGCTCAATCCCCACCTCGATAGAAAAAGGCGTCAGGCGGCCAGACAGATCAATCCGAGTGACGGTTTTGGATTGGAGATCGGTCGTCCAAGCGAGCGTCTCATCCGAGCTGACCGCCAGCATATGACTGCCTTCCTTGCCCGTCGGAAACTCTTGAAGTGTCGGCTGATCATTAGCGTCACTGCTAACACGAAAAATCGAATTGCGTCCCTCGGCAGTCACATAGATATCACCGCTGTCGTGCCAGAGAATTCCATGCGGCCGCGCGTTTGCGCCAAGATCAACACTGCGCAGTTTTTGAAGCGTTTTTGCATCAAAAATATCGACGCTGGTGCCGCCATAACAAGCCAGCGCGATAAGCTCCCTATCAGGTGAAGGCGCAAGCTCATGCGGGTTGGTGCAGCTGTCACGCCGCAAAACTTCCTCGCCTGTATCAAGGTCGATCTTTGACAGCGTATTGCCGCGCTTATTCGCAACAAACAGAGCGTTGCGCACGCTGTCCTCGTTATCAGCGACCGCATTGCTCAAGGGCGGATAATCGACACCTTGCGGGCTTTGCGAGCTCGTGGGAGCGCAGCCAGTCAGCATCACAGCCGCGAGGGCTGGCAGGCCCGCCGAAAAGCGAAAACTAGCCGCCATCAGCAGCGCGTTCTTCTGCAAAGACCGTGTCCGCAATATCATCCAAGGAAGATGAATAAAGCTGCACAGAGCGCAAAAACACGCCCGTCGGGATTGGCTCGCTCAGAACAATGTCCCATTCGATGAAGGGGTCGCCCTCATCATCAAGCCGAATGCTGGTGAACCGTTTGCGCGAAACCAGTTGGTTGACCATTTCGGCCGACATTGGATTTGCTCTGTTAAAACCGGTCGACAGCAGCACAGAATCGCAGCCGTCATTGGTCTCGCTATCGCAGCCGTAAAACATGACCTTACCTTTCCACCCGCCAAATTTCGTCTCGATCATCGGATCGCCTCTGCCATCCGTCGTTATCTTTGCGGTGTAACCAGCAAGCCGCAACGCAGCAGCGATCCCTTGGGGGTCCGCCGCTGACACGGTTTCACCAACCGCTTGGGCAGAGGCGGCGTTCGACGTGACAACGCTAGAGGCAAAGAACAATGGAAGCGCCAAAGCAGCGCCTTTTGCAGCGGTAAGAAACGACTGTTTTCTCATAATACTTCCTCTGTTCTCAGCATCTTTGATTGCCCATGGTGCGGCCTTGATGTGGTCGCTTCATGGTTAACAGTGGACTGCAAGAGGTATCAAATCAAGCCAAACACGCGCCTTTAGGCGGTTTAGAGCGCCGATGAGCCGCCGAGCCACTTCGCCATAGCCTCGCCCAGATCGGGCTTGGTCACGCAGCTCATATGAGTGCCGGGCACCTCGACAAACTCCGCATTGGGCAGGAGCGCTGCCAAATCTTCTGCCGAGCCATTGTCGCGGTCTTCATCGCCGCAAACGACCAGCGTGGGCATGGTGACATTGGCAAGATCAGCCAGAGCCATATCGGGCATAGTGTCGAGCAAAAGCCGTGCTGCCACCCGGTCCACCCCTTGCGACTTCAAAAACTGCATAGAAAAATAGGCCGGATCATCGCGCGTGATGGTGTCGAACTCATCGATAACGCGCTTAAAATGAGCCGAGCGCCTTTGCCATTCTGACAGTCCAGCCGTTCCCATTCCGCCCACAATCAGCCTTTGCGGCGAGAGCACGCCTTGGGCCACCAAATGCAAGGATGTGCGCGCACCCAAGGAGAAACCGCCCAAATCATAATCTTCCAGGCCCAGGTGCTCGACCAAAGCGGCCACATCTTGGACCAGCACATTGGCGGGATAGCGCGCGGGGTCTTGCGGTGCTTCGCTGTCCCCATGGACGCGAAAGTCGAGCATGATCACCTCGCGGGCACTTTCAGCCAAAACGGCGTCATGCCCCCATTTCATCCAATTCATCTGCGAATTGGAGAAAAGCCCATGGAGCAAGA
>CAZTFZ010000036.1:0-6694 GCA_964613105.1 uncultured Porphyrobacter sp.
GAACGTCAACCCGGATCGACGATTAAGCCCTTCGTTTATGCCACAGGTCTTGATCAAGGCATGACCCCATCCACCGAGATCGATAACAGCCGTTATTGCTATTATCAGGGGCGGCAATTGGGCGAAAAATGCATTCGCGGCGGGCGCGCGGGCGACTTCCCCTTGCGCTATGGGTTGGAGCAATCGCAGAACATCATGACCGTCCAGATCGCGATGACCGCTGGCATGCCCAATGTCATCAAGACGATCGAGAATATGGGCATTGGCAGCTATGATCCCTATCCCGCTTTCGCTTTGGGTGCTGGCGAGACGACGGTTATGAAAATGGTGACCGCTTATTCGGCGCTCGCCAATCACGGCAGGCTCAATGATCCGGTTGTAATCGACTATGTGCAGGATCGCCAAGGCAAGGTGATTTATCGTTCTGACAAGCGGACCTGCGAGGGCTGCAATATGGCGCAATGGGATGGCCAGCCAATGCCGCGCTTCGGCATGAAGGGCAAGCAAGCGATTGATGCGCGAACAGCCTTTCAAACCATGCACATGCTAGAGGGCGTTGTTCAGCGCGGAACGGCGACTGTGCTGCGCGATTTGGGTTTGCCGATCTTTGGCAAGACAGGCACAACCACTGGCCCAAAGGATGTGTGGTTTGTGGGCGGCAATCAGGAATTGATAGCAGGAGCATATGTCGGCTTTGACCGCCCCCGCAATATGGGCGGCTATGCAGAGGGCGGCACGATCGCAGCCCCAATTATCAAGACGCTGATCAAGGAATCGCGCGACCATTGGTCAGACCGCCCTGCTGTTGCTCCTGCTGGAGTGCGCATGATTAAGGTCGATCGCAAGTCGGGCAAGCAAGTGTTCCGCGGCAGGCCTAGCAATGGCAAGGATGCGACCGTTATTTGGGAAGCGTTCAAGCCCAACACAGAACCTCCCATTGCAACGCGCCGCGACCAGCTAGAGGCCAAGCGTGACGAAATATTGGCTATGATCCGCGCGGCCAGGCCGTCAACCCGTCGCCGTGCGGCCCAGAAAGAGACAAATGACGAGGTTGCTGACTTTGTTGAAGAACAAGGCGGGCTTTATTAACGGCTCGAGCGCTGGCGTTGCTTTACATTGTGGGTTTGTTGGCTAGGCCAAGCAAGCTCAGGAGGATTTCAAGATGAGAGCCGAAGGACAGGCTCATATTGCTCGCATTGAAGCGGCGCTTGCATTGGTTCGTCAATCGCTCGATTGGGACCAAGCCTTGCGCCGTCTTGATGAGCTGAATGCCCGTGTTCAAGACCCCAGCCTCTGGGACAATCCCAAGGAAGCGCAGGCCATCAGCCGCGAGCAAAAGCAGCTTGAGACGGCGGTGAATACGGTCAATGAAATCTCTGCTGAAATGGCCGATGCCATTGAATTCGTCGACATGGGCGAGGCCGAAGGCGACGATGATGTTGTTGCAGACGGCCTTGGCAGTCTGGCACGGCTCGCTGATCGGGCTGATGCGGATAAGGTGCAAGCGCTCTTGTCGGGCGAGGCTGATGGCAATGACACATTCCTAGAGATTCATGCTGGCGCTGGCGGTACTGAAAGTCAGGACTGGGCCGAAATGCTGTTCCGCATGTATGGGCGCTGGGCCGAAAGACGCGGGTTCAAGGTTGAAACTGTCGAATATCAGGCTGGCGATCAAGCGGGCATTAAAAGCGCGACATTGCTGATCAAGGGCGAAAATTCCTACGGCTATGCCAAGACCGAAAGCGGCGTGCATAGGCTCGTTCGGATCAGCCCTTATGACAGCTCTGCAAGGCGGCACACATCGTTCAGCTCTGTCTGGGTCTATCCGGTTATAGATGATGATATCGACATTCAGATCAATGAGGGCGACCTTAAGATCGACACTTACCGCGCCTCTGGTGCGGGCGGTCAGCACGTCAACACCACCGACAGCGCTGTTCGCATTACGCACCAGCCGACGGGTATTGTGGTTGCGAGCCAAAATGATCGCAGCCAGCATAAGAACCGTGCGACAGCCATGGGGATGCTGAAAGCGCGGCTTTTTGAGCGTGAAATGGCCGAGCGCGAGGCTGCTGCCTCGGGTGAGTATCAAGAGAAAAGCGAGATTGGCTGGGGTCACCAGATCCGCTCTTACGTTTTGCAGCCCTATCAGATGGTCAAGGATTTGCGCACTGGTGTCACATCCTCTGCGCCTGATGACGTGCTTGATGGCGCGCTTGATCCCTACATCACCGCCGCGCTTGCGCAGCGTGTGACCGGCGAGAAAGTCGATGTCGAGGATGTCGAATGAGGCGGCGTTTAGGCCTTTTCCTATGCGCTTGCCTCGCACCGATTTTGGTTTTGGGCGCGTGCAAGCCGATTGAGGGTTCTGACAGCAATGAAGGTCGGCCCGGAACCGCGACTGAGTTTCCGCGACCTGACCGGCCAGTGTCTGATCTTATCTCGAACCAGTTCTCGACCGAGACAGAGCGCGACAATCGCGGCGAAGCGCAAGCGGTGATGGACCTTGCAGAGATCGAAACCGGCATGATCGTCGCTGATATTGGCGCAGGCAATGGCTATTATACGGTCCGCTTGGCAGAGCGGGTTGGCGCACAAGGCCGAGTGCTCGCTCAAGATATTGATGAGGATGCCCTAAAACGCCTTGGCGAGCGGGTGTTGCGCGAACGCTTTGACAATGTCTCGATCACCTTGGGCAAGGCCGATGATCCGCTATTGCCGCCCAACAGTTTCGACCGGATTTTCCTCGTTCATATGTATCATGAGGTGACAGAGCCTTACGCCTTTTTGTGGCGTTTGTGGCCCGCTTTGCGCGAAGGAGGCCGTGTGATTGTGGTCGATCTTGACCGGCCAACCGATCAACATGGCATCGACCCTCTGCTGCTTTCCTGCGAGTTGGAGCAAGTCGGATTTGAGCTTGATAAGTTCAAAAATGCCGAAGAGCTAGCCGGATATTACGCGCAGTTCACAAGGGCAGCAGACCGGCCTCAGCCAGAAGATATAACCGCGTGTCGTGGTTCAGTTTTGAAGAATAAGGATGCAGGCTAGCCGCAAGGCGCGCCGTTGCAGTATTTAGGGACATTGATTGAATGACTTTTAAGGGGTTGAGCCCAATTCAATATGGGGGCCGCGAGGTTTGGCCGCTGATCGAAGGGGGCAAAGGCGTATCGGCGACCAATCATGCCAGCTCTGGCGCATGGGCAGCGGCAGGCGGCATCGGAACGGTCAGCGCGGTGAATGCTGACAGCACCGATGAAGATGGCTTGGTTATCCCGCAAACCTATCCGCAAAAAACTCGCAAGGAGCGGCACGAACAATTGATCCGTTATGGGATTGATGGCGGGACCGAACAGGTCAAGAAAGCCTATGATATCTCCGGCGGTAAGGGCGCAATCAACATTAATGTCTTGTGGGAAATGGGCGGGGCTCAGGCCGTGCTCGAAGGCATTTTGGAGAACACATCCGGCCTTGTAACCGGCGTTACCTGCGGGGCAGGAATGCCCTATAAATTGGCTGAGATCGCTGCCCGACACAATGTTTATTACCTGCCGATCATTTCCTCAGCGCGCGCCTTTCGCGCTCTTTGGAAACGCAGCTATAATAAGGTTCCAGAATTGATGGCAGCCGTGGTCTATGAAGACCCATGGTTAGCTGGCGGCCACAATGGCCTTTCGAATGCAGAAGACCCGCTGGAGCCGCAAGACCCCTATCCGAGGGTTAAGGCCTTGCGCGAGACTATGCGCAAAGAAGGCGTCTCTGAAGATTGCGCAATTGTGATGGCCGGCGGCGTTTGGGCTTTGCGCGAGTGGGAGGATTGGATCGACAATCCAGAGCTCGGCAAAATCGCCTTTCAGTTTGGTACAAGGCCGCTGCTGACCGAAGAAAGCCCAATCCCGCAAAAATGGAAAGACATGCTGCGCGAGGTTGAGCCGGGCGATGTCCTGCTCCACAAATTCTCGCCCACTGGCTTTTACTCGTCCGCTGTCACCAATCCATTCTTGCAAGATTTGATTGATCGCAGCGCTCGGCAAATAGCTTTTAGCAAAGAACAAACAGCCGATTGCAATGTGCAATTGGGCTTTGGCGGCAAAGGCAAGAAGCTCTGGGTCGCAGCAGAGGATCAAGAGCGAGCCCGTGATTGGGCTGCTGCGGGCCATACAGAAGCGCTCAAGACGCCCGACGATACGCTGGTTTTTGTCGAGCCTGAGAAGCAAGCAGTTATTCGCAAAGATCAGACCGACTGCATGGGCTGCCTATCGCATTGCGGCTTTTCATCTTGGAAAGACCACGATGATTACACCACTGGCAGGCTGGCCGATCCGCGCAGTTTTTGCATTCAAAAGAGCTTGCAGAACATCGCTCATGGCGAGCCAGTGGATGAGAATTTGGCCTTCGCTGGCCACTCGGCATATCGGTTCAAGCAAGACCCGTTCTACTCAAACAAATTTACGCCCAGCGTGAAGCAGTTGGTCGACCGGATTTTGGCTGGAGACTGATTTTGGCCGAGGACTGGCGCATTTGAACGTTCGCCCAACAGATTTCAGCGAAGCCGAAGTGTGCGACCTTGTCGCCTTTCATCTTCGAGGGATGCACGACAATTCGCCTCCTGGCACCAATTATGCGCTTGGCGTTGAGGCCTTACGGCAGCCCGACATCTTGGGCTTTGCTGCTTGGGATGGCGCAAGCCTGCTTGGCATAGGCGCGGTTCGGGATTGTGTAGGTTTTGCTGAGGTGAAATCCATGCGAACCAGCCTTGACGGCTTAGGGCGCGGTGTGGGCGCGGCTATCCTGCGCAGAATCGAGCAGGCAATGACCCAAAAGGGCATCCGCCATTTGAAGCTTGAAACAGGCTTTGGTCCAGAGTTTGAAGCCGCGCACAGCTTTTACCAAAAGCACGGATTTTCCCGCTGCGAGGCCTTTGGCGACTATGTCGAAACAGACTTCAACACATTCTATGAAAAGCGGCTTTGAGCTGATCGCTGTTTTACGAAAGGCCCGTCAGCACCTGATCGGGCGGGCGGTGACCGTTCAGCCACATGTGGATGTTCGCGATAACTTTATGACCTGATTCCTCGCGGCCCTCGCGCGTGGCGCTGCCAATATGGGGCAGGGTCATGACATTGGGGTGGGCGAGCAGGCGAGGATCAACCCTTGGCTCATCGGGATAGACATCAAGACCAGCGCCAGCCAAATGGCCGCTTTCTAGCGCTGCTATCAAGGCCTCTTGATCGACCAAATCGCCGCGAGCGGTGTTGATGAGGCAAGCGCCTTGTTTCATCGCAGCGATCTGCGGCTCGCCGATCATATGATGCGCTTCTGTGCTGGCGGGACAATGCAGGGTGAGAATATCCGCCTCAGCCACCAATTGATCGAGCGTTTCGACATGGCGAGCGCCAAGCATTCTTTCTATCGCATCGGGCAGCGGTTTGCGGTTGTGATAGGCAATCTCTAGCCCAAAGGCCCGGGCGCGGTGCGCAACTGCTTGCCCAATTCGGCCCATGCCAACAATGCCCAGCGTCTTGCCAGCAAGTTTGCGCCCCAACAAAGCAGAGGGCGCCCAGCCGCTCCATTCGCCATCACGAACGAGCCGCACACCCTCGCGCACGCGGCGCGGGATGCCAATAATCATCTCCATCGCAATATCGGCGGTGTCGTCTGTGAAGACCCCTGGGGTGTTGGTGACTATGATGGAGCGCTCTTTAGCTGCGCTAAGATCAATGTGATCAGTGCCAGCGCCATAGCTTGCGATCAGGGCGAGCTGCTCACCAGCGCCTGCAATCAATTCAGCATCGATTGTATCAGTGACCGTGGGCACAAGCACATCGCATTCGCTCATCGCTTTGGCCAATTGCTCGCGCGAGAAAGGCTCATCTGCTTGATTGAGAGTGACATCAAACAGCTCGCTCATCCGCTGCTCAATCTCGGGTAAGAGGTGACGTGTCACCACTATGCGCGGTTTATGGTCGAGGCGTTTGGTCGGTTTATCGCTTGGTTTTGTCATCACTTGCACGGCTAAGCGCTGAAACATTGTCTGGTCAAGGTGTGGCCAAACGGAACAGGGTGCAAGTCTTGCATTGCAGCCCTGCCAAAGATTGGATTATGCAATCTCCATAATGAAAAAGACTCTGGTTGCCCTTATCCTGCTCGCTTTATCGCTGAGCACCCCTGCGAAAGCTCAAATCCGTGACGCGCCCTATTGGGCGACGATACGCGATAGCGCGACGACGCTGAATATGCGGGTTGGCCCGGGCCGTGATTACAAGATCGATTGGGTTTATAGGCGCCCCGGTCTGCCAGTCAAAGTCATCCGTACCCTAGAAGGTTGGCGCTTTATCGAGGATCCTGATGGCGATAGGGGCTGGGTGGTCAACACCCTGCTTAGCCCATCGCGCGGCGCAATTGTGACGGGCGAGGGGCCAATGGTCATCCGTTCTGCCCCTGCTGATGACGGCCATGTAAGATGGCGGGCAGCCCCCGGTGTTGTGGTCAAATTGGGTCAATGCAAAGTGGGTTGGTGCGAAGTGGATATCGAAGGCCGCGAAGGCTGGGCGAAGAAAGATCGCCTCTGGGGCGCATCGCTTCCTTAAAGTCGCTAGTCTGCGGGGAACAAATGCTCCGAGCTATGAAGCAGGAGAGCCCTCTTGCGTGGCTGTTTCTTGAGGGGCTGTTTCTTCCAAAGAGCTGTCGTCCTGCG
>CAZTFZ010000036.1:6794-11823 GCA_964613105.1 uncultured Porphyrobacter sp.
GGCTGTTTCTTCCAAAGAGCTGTCGTCCTGCGGCAATTTTCGCACGCTCATCGTGACTTCGCCTGATCCATCTGTCACTTCATAGCGCTCTCCAGCGGTCGGCGCGCCGCTGGGAAAACAGCTTTCCGCTTCGACACCCTCTGGGTCAAAGCACAATTCGCCATTGTCCTGACGCCAGTTTCCCGTTTCGAGAACCTCGCCATTGCTGACATCTTCGTAAGAGCCATCCGCTCGAATGGTTTGAGTTACGACGACGCCATCGGACAAAATCGCTTCATATGACCCGATAGGATCAAGATCGACAGGTTCTGAGGCTTCCGGTTGAGCTGTTTCGTCAGTCTCTGGTGCACCCTCGCAAGCGCTAAGGATTGCGGCAGGGCCAAGAACCGTGAGCAGAAACCCGCGCCGCATTATACCAGCTCCACTGCGATGGCGGTTGCTTCGCCGCCGCCGATGCATAGGCTTGCAACGCCGCGCGTCTTGCCCTGCTCTTTGAGCGCATTGAGCAGGGTTACGATGATCCGAGTGCCGCTTGCGCCGATGGGATGGCCCAACGCTGTGCCGCCACCGTTCACATTGATCTTGTCATGCGGAATGCCAATGTCGCGCATTGCAAACATGGCAACGCAGGCAAATGCTTCGTTCACTTCCCACAATTCGACATCATCAGCGGACCAGCCAGCATTGGCGAGCAATTTTGTGATCGCTCCGACAGGCGCTGTGGTAAAATCGGATGGCTCTTGCGCATGGGCAGCCAAGGCGATGATCTTCGCCACTGGCTTTTGGCCTGCATCATTGGCAGCGCTTTCGCGGGTCAGGACAAGCGCCGCTGCCCCATCTGAGATTGAGCTGGAGGTTGCCGCAGTGATCGTGCCATCCTTGGCAAAGGCTGCGCGCAATTGCGGGATTTTGTCTGGGCGGCCTTTGCCCGGTTGCTCATCATGTTCAACGACATGCTCGCCCTTGCGGGTTTTGATGGTGACCGGAACCACTTCGCCTGCAAACGCTCCGCTCTCAATCGCGGCATTGGCGCGGCGCAAGCTTTCTATCGAATAGTCATCCATTTGCTCGCGGGTGAGTTGGTAATCATTGGCGGTATCTTGCGCAAAAGTGCCCATTGCTCGGCCTTCTTCATAGGCGTCTTCCAGCCCATCAAGAAACATATGATCGTAAGTGGTGTCATGGCCAAGCCGAGCGCCTGAACGATGCTTTTTGAGCAAATAAGGCGCATTGGTCATGCTCTCCATCCCGCCTGCAACCACATAGTTCACCGTACCGCTAGCAAGCGCCTCTGCGCCCATAATGACGGTTTGCATGCCCGAGCCGCACACCTTGTTGACAGTGGTCGCTTGGACGGATTTTGGCAGACCAGCCTTGACCATGGCTTGCCGCGCGGGCGCTTGGCCTAAGCCTGCTGGCAGCACGCAGCCCATATAGGCGCGGTCGAACTTGTCGCCCTCAACGCCGGAACGCTCAACCGCAGCCTTCACCGCAGTCGCTCCTAAGTCGGTGGCAGAGACATCGGCGAGCGCGCCCTGCATCCCGCCCATTGGTGTGCGGGCATAGGACAAAATTACGATGGGATCGGCGGCTGAAAAATGGGTCACTTGTCTATCCTTTGAGATTCTGGGATACCAGTTGCGAAACGCGACTTAGTGCTGCGTTGCAACAATAGCAAATCGGCACTGGAATGAACAAATACATGTTCGGGCGCATATTCGGGAGATAATAATGGCCAATAATCAACAACAGGCAATGGAAAATACCCTCCAAACGCAGCGCACTGCTCATACAGCCGCGCGGCCTGAGCCCTTGGGCATGCGCCGCAATCGGGTCGAGCGGGCCATGAAAATCCTGAGAGATCATAGCGAGGAGCTGTGCAATGCCATGGCCGCCGACTTTGGCAGCCGCAGCGCTCAGCAATCCATGATTACCGACATCGGAAGCACGCTGAATTTCGGCAAATATTGCCTCAAACATATGGATAAGTGGTCGCGCACTGAAAAACGGCATGTCCAGTTTCCGCTTGGGCTTCTCGGCGCAAAAGCAGAACTGCGCTATGAGCCTAAAGGTGTGATCGGGATTTTGAGCCCGTGGAACTTCCCCGTAAACCTAAGCTTTGGCCCCTTGATGCAGATTTTCGCAGCGGGTAATCGCGCGATGATCAAGCCCAGCGAATTCACAGAGGCAACCAGCGCGCTCACGGCAAAGCTCATCGCTGAATATTTTACCGAGGATGAATGCGCTGTTTTCACCGGCGGCCCCGAGGTCGCGCATGCATTCAGCGGGCTTGCCTTCGATCATTTGGTCTTCACCGGATCAACCGCCACTGGCGCCAAGGTTATGGAGGCAGCGGCCGCCAACCTTGTTCCGGTTACTTTGGAACTGGGCGGAAAATCGCCCGTATTCATGGGCAAGAGCGCTGATTTTGCCAAAGCGGGCGAACGCGTCGCTCTGGGTAAAATGCTCAATGCGGGTCAAATCTGCTTGGCGCCTGACTATATGTATGTGCCTGAGGGCAGCGAGGACGAGGCGGTCGCGGGCGTCTCGCAAGGGGTGCACAATATGTATCCAACGCTGCTCGATAATGAGGATTACGCCAGCGTTGTGACGGATCGCCATTTTGACCGTTTGCAATCCATGGTCGCTGATGCGCGCGATAAGGGCGCAGAGGTGATCGAGGTCAATCCCGGCAATGAGGATTTTTCAGGCACCAATGCGCGCAAAATGCCGCTGACTATCCTCAAGAATGTGACTGAGGATATGCAGGCCATGCGCGAGGAAATCTTTGGCCCTGTTCTGCCAGTAAAGACCTATCGCAACATCGATGAAGCGGTCGATTATGTGAATGAGAATGACCGTCCCTTGGGCCTCTATTACTTTGGCGAGGACAAGGCAGAGCAAGAGCATGTGCTGACCCGGACAATTTCGGGCGGTGTCACCGTCAATGATGTGATTTTCCATATCTCAATGGAAGACCTGCCGTTTGGCGGAGTTGGGCCATCGGGCATTGGCAGCTATCACGGGGTCGAAGGCTTCCGAGAGTTCAGCCATGCGCGCAGCGTTTATACCCAGCCCAAAATTGATATTGCAAAGCTTGGCGGGTTCAAGCCGCCTTATGGTGAAGCCACGGCAAAAGCGATTAAGGCCATGCTTAAGCCCTAGGGTAATGGGGCCGTTTTTTGAGGCCTGTTTTGGGCTCTTTTTGAGGCGGGTCTGAGCCTTGTTCGGCTTGGCCTGAAACCCAGTGCATCGAAAGTGGTGCGAATTGCACGATTCGCACCCTTGCGTGAGCGGTAAGAGCGGCTTAGAGGCGCACCAAACTGTACGCGCGGACTGCCTTCGCGCGGCTTGGGGAAGTGTCTTGGTCGATCTTGCGCAATATCTGCCTATTCTGATTTTTCTTTTCATCGCGCTCGCTTTGTCAGCAGCCTTTGTGTTTTTGCCGATGGGGGTTTCATACCTCACTGGCGCCCACAATCCCGACGCGGAAAAGCTCAGCGAATATGAATGCGGCTTTCCTGCCTTTGATGACGCTCGCAGCCAGTTTGACGTACGCTTTTACCTTGTGGCGATTTCGTTTATTCTATTCGATCTGGAAGCGTCGTTCCTGTTCCCTTGGGCGGTTAGCCTAGAATACACAGGTTGGGCCGGTTGGATCGGCATGGTCATTTTCCTTGGCATATTGGCCATTGGTCTTGCCTATGAGTGGAAAATGGGCGCGCTAGATTGGGATTGATGGAGCAGTAAGATGAACCAACCAACCTCACAGTTGCCCGGCTCACAAATGCCCGCACGGACGCCGGAAGCCCTGGCGCAAATGCCAACCGCTCAAGGCGGCGAGGTTCTTCAACCCGATGCCGAGTATTTCAACGCTCTGCAAACCGAGGTGAACGATAAGGGTTTCCTCGTCACATCGACCGAGGATTTGTTCCAATGGGCGCGCACAGGCTCGCTTTGGTGGATGACCTTTGGCCTTGCGTGCTGCGCGGTTGAGATGATCCATGTGAATATGCCGCGCTATGATATGGAGCGGTTTGGTGTGACCCCGCGCGCTAGTCCGCGTCAGTCAGATGTGATGATTGTGGCGGGAACGCTCTGCAACAAAATGGCTCCTGCGCTGCGCAAGGTCTATGATCAGATGTCAGACCCGAAATATGTGATTTCGATGGGCAGCTGCGCCAATGGCGGCGGCTATTATCATTATAGCTATTCGGTTGTGCGTGGGTGTGATCGGATTGTGCCCGTTGATATCTATGTGCCCGGCTGTCCGCCAACGGCAGAGGCCTTGCTCTATGGCGTCATGCAATTGCAGCGCAAAATCCGCCGCATCGGCACGATAGAGCGGTAGAGTAGAACCTATGGCAACGCTCCATTCCGCCCCTAAATTTGCACCTGTCGAAGACTTCGCAGAAACCCTAAGCGCGGCTTTGGGCGATCATTTGCTGGGTTCGCATCAAGCCCATGGCGAGCTGTTTTTGACCGTCAAGCGCGGCTCAATCGAAGCGGCCTTGAGGATATTGCGCGACGATCACGAATATCAGCAATTGATGGAAATTGCTGGGGTCGATTATCCGAGCCGCGAAGAGCGTTTTGAAGTCGTTTACATGCTGCTCAGCGTGACCAAGAACAGCCGCATCATGGTGAAATTGAGCGCGTCTGAAGATACACCTGTGCCGACCGTCACAACGCTTTGGCCCAATGCTGGCTGGTTAGAGCGCGAAGTGTTCGACATGTATGGCGTGCTGTTTGACGGCAATACCGATTTGCGCCGGATTTTGACGGACTATGGCTTTGAAGGGCACCCGTTCCGCAAGGATTTCCCGCTAACGGGCTATACCGAATTGCGCTATTCAGAGGAAGAGAAGCGGGTTGTCTATGAGCCTGTGAAGCTTGCTCAGGATTTGCGGCAATTTGACTTTATGAGCCCATGGGAAGGCACGGATTACGTCCTTCCCGGCGATGAAAAGGCCGAAGATCAAGAGGCGGCTGAGAAGCCTGCCCCGAAGAAACCAGAGCCGAAGAAGCC
>CAZTFZ010000036.1:11923-13693 GCA_964613105.1 uncultured Porphyrobacter sp.
ACCGCAGCAAAAAAGCCTCCGGCCAAAAAGGGGAAAGCCAAGTGATGCTTGGCCACGCCTCTTTCCAACCCGCAATCGCGCTTTCCACCATGGCCTTGTCAGGTATGGGGCTAGCGGGCTGCGCGTCAGAGGCGCCTCAGCCTGAAACGGTCGATGAATTTGCAGCGCGCGTCGGCGCTCAAAAGCCCGGCGCAAATCAAACCGCTGCGGCTGCACCACAAGCGGCTCCTGCTTCGGCAACCGCACCTGCTGCCCAGCAGGCAAGCGTTTTGCAGCTCGAAAGCCTTGGCAGCATTGCCGAGCTTGATTTGGGCCCAACCGAAGCCGGCGGCTGCACATTCAGCTCTGCTGGCACAAATATGATGGCAGCATTCGGCCCGCCAGATAAAACCATGTCCGGCAAAGCAACCGTGCGCGTTGGCGGCCAATTGCGCGTTCTTGATGCCCCTCCGGGCGGCTATGACACAATTCGCGCCGGCACAGTCTTTAATGGCGAGGGTTTTTCTGTCCTCGTGTCCCCCGCCGGCGGAGAGCGAGCAAAACTCACCGTCACTGACAATGGCGGGCAACAAAGCGTCTTTGACGGTAAGTGGGTGTGCGTATGAGCATGAGCGGTATCACATTGGAAGAATCGCCAACCACTGGCGATGAGACCATCACGAATTACACGATCAATTTCGGGCCTCAGCATCCCGCTGCCCACGGCGTTTTGCGCATGGTGATGGAGCTGGATGGCGAGATCATCGAGCGGATTGATCCCCATGTGGGCCTGCTGCATCGCGGCACGGAAAAGCTGATTGAGCATAAGACTTATTTGCAAGCTCTGCCCTATTTTGACCGGCTCGATTACTGCTCGCCCTTGTGTCAGGAACACAGCTATGTGCTTGCGATTGAGAAATTGCTCAACATCGAAGTGCCAGAGCGGGCGCAATATCTGCGCGTTTTGTTTGCAGAGCTAACACGCATTTCCAACCACATGCTCAACATTGGCGCGCATGTGATGGATGTCGGCGCGATGACGCCCAATCTGTGGGTGTTTGAACTGCGCGAAGACACGCTTGGCTTTTTCGAGCGAGCATCGGGCGCGCGCATGCATGCCGCTTGGTTCCGGCCCGGCGGTGTCCATCAGGATGTGCCAGAGAAATTGCTCGTCGATATTGGCGAGTGGATCGACAATCGCCTGCCCGAATTGTTTGGCGATGCGATGAGCCTTGTGATCGACAACCGCATCTTCAAACAGCGCAATGTCGATATTGCCGTGGTGAGCAAGGATGATGCGTTGAAATGGGGCTTTTCCGGCCCGCTTATTCGCGCCGCTGGCATCCCGTGGGATTTGCGCAAATCGCAGCCTTATGATGTTTATGACCGGATGGAGTTTGATATTCCCGTCGGTACTAACTCTGATTGCTATGACCGCTTTATGGTTCGCGTGAACGAGGTTTACGAGAGCGCGAAGATCATCAAGCAATGCCTTGCTGAAATCCCGCAAGGCCCTGTGGCAAGCGATGATGCCAAGGTTTCTCCGCCCAAGCGCGGCGAGATGAAGCAGAGCATGGAAGCGCTGATCCACCACTTTAAGCTCTATACCGAGGGCTTTCACGTGCCCGAGGGCGAGGTTTACGTCGCAACCGAAAGCCCGAAGGGCGAGTTCGGCGTGTATCTGGTGAGCGATGGGTCGAATAAGCCTTATCGCTGCAAAATCCGCCCGACCGCCTTTAGCCATCTTCAAGCGATGGATTTCATGTGCAAGGGGCATATGCTGCCCGATGC
>CAZTFZ010000037.1:0-13012 GCA_964613105.1 uncultured Porphyrobacter sp.
CCACTCGCGAAGAATCTCGTGCGAAACCCCTAACTATCTGAGAGCCTATCTGAGGGCCTATTTGAGGGTTTACTTGAGGCTGGCGACCAACATTTTGTGCAATTTTGTGTGCAAAGCGTTGTTCGCTGCCAAGACTTGCGCGGAATGAACAGGCGCGCTGCGGCCGCGGTAATCGGTCACAAATCCGCCTGCTTCGCGCACGATCAAGCAGCCAGCAGCCGTGTCCCAATCGTTAAGTCCGCTCTCCCAAAAGCCATCAAAACGCCCTTGCGCCAGATAGGCCATGTCGAGCGAGGCTGCACCATTGCGCCTTATGCCAGCGACCTCTGGGCCAATAGCGCCGAAAATCCGGCTCCATTCGGCAAAATTGCCATGGCCGCGATAAGGAATGCCCGTTGCGAGCAAAGCATCGCCCAATTGCGAGCGCGCCGAGACCCGCAAACGCGCATCACTGAGCCAAGCCCCGCGGGTTTTCTCCGCCCAATAGGTTTCGTCTGTGATCGGCTGATAGATCACCGCAGCGCTAACATCGCCCCAGCCGCCGCCGCCAAGCTTTGGCTCTTGCACCGCAATCGAGATCGCAAAATGCGGAATACCGTGGAGGAAATTGGTCGCCCCATCGAGCGGATTGATAATCCAGCGCGGCATATCGGAAGCGCCCTCGATAATGCCAGCCTCTTCGAGCACAAAGCCCCAATCGGGCCGCGCATGCAAAAGCTCGTCGTAAATTATCCGCTCTGACCGCAAATTGGCTTTCGATACAAAATCTGCCGGGCCTTTGCGGCTGACCTGCAAATGCTCAACTTCGCCAAAGTCGCGTCGCAAGCGATTGCCCGCTTTGCGCGCAGCGCGTTCCATAACGCGCACTAGGCCTGAAAACATACTCATCGGTTAGCTGGCCTTGCCGACATAGGTTTGCTCATAAACATCGACGATGATCCGAGTGCCGCTGCCGATATGAGGCGGAACCATGATCCGAACGCCATTATCAAGCACGGCAGGCTTATAGCTGGATGAGGCGGTTTGGCCCTTTACGACAGCATCGGCCTCGACAATCTCAGCCTCAATCTGCGTGGGCAATTGAACCGAAATCGGTTTCTCTTCCCACAGTTCAAGCTGAACCTGCATCCCATCTTGCAAAAATGCGCGCGCATCGCCGAGCAAATCGGCAGGCAGCATGATCTGCTCGTAATTCACCTGATCCATAAAGACGAGCATTTCGCCATCCTCATAGAGGAACTGATAATCAGCCGTGTCGAGCCGAACCTTTTCGACCGTATCAGCGCTGCGGAAACGAACATTGGTTTTGCGGCCATCTTGCAGGTTCTTCATCTCAACCTGCATGTAAGCTCCGCCTTTGCCAGGCTGAGTGTGCTGGATCTTGGCGACCTTCCAAATGCCCTTTTCATATTCGATGATGTTGCCAGGACGAATGTCCACGCCGCTGATTTTCATGTTGAAAGAGCCTTTGATGTGAGCTGCGCGGCCTCAAAAGCCTGCAACAAATGCTTGTGCTGAATTGCGTAACGGCGCGCTTAGCCCTTCACTCCCCCCAAAACAAGCGGGATAAGCAAGCCGCTTAGCTGGCAGCCCATCCACCGACTGGGCCACCAGCTTTACCTGATACAGCTTTTATCAATATCCGCTCCGCTATCTATCGTTGCTATGGATCAGCGCACTCAATTGCATTAGAACTAAGGCCGCTATGACAAACTCTCAATTCTCATCTGGCAAGCAGAGCCCCCGCCGCTCTAGCCTGCTCGGCGCTGCGCTCGCCATGCTGACCCCAACCATGCTCACTCATGCGCCAGCCTCAGCGCAAACGCAGCTAAACACTTTGCAGCAAGGCATTTACGAATGCGGTTTGCCAGGCGATGCGACGGGCAAAGCATGGAAAGTGCAAAAGGCTCGCGAATTTCGTGTGATCACCGCCTCAAGCTATCAAAACGCCAAGGGCAAAGGGACCTATCTCTTGACCGGCAGCGATGTGGTTTTCACCCGAGGCCCGATGAAAGATATGCGCATGACCATGCACCGTTCGGGATTGCTGCAAGAAACGCGCAAAGATGGCTCGCTTGGGCCTCTGCGCTGCCACAGGATGGCCCCGCTGCCTAATTAGCGGCCAATTAGCCATACTCAAATAGCCGGCCCAATTAGCGTTTCAGCAAACCTGCGCTAAAGCTCACTATCGAGTGAACAGCGGATAAGGGTTGATTGCGTTTGCTGGTTCCCACCATTCGGCATCCTTAGTGGTCTGAAAAATGGCAAAGTGCAGATGCGGCTCTGATTGCGAACCATTGCCCGTATTGCCGACCGTGCCCAGCCTTTGCCCGCGCCGGATGCGCTGCCCTTCGCTCAGCCCTTGCGCATATTCGTCCAAATGAGCGTAATAATGGATCGTTTCGCGGTCCGCTGAGCGAATGTAAATCGTATTGCCGCCCGTTTGCGAGCGATAGAGCCGCTCCACAATGCCGGGCGCAGCCGCAACCACAGAGGTGCCGAGCGGCGCCATAATATCAAGCGCTTCATGCAAAGAGCCGCCGCCTGCCTGAGCGACAGGGCCAGAGGTGCGGAATGTATCGGTAAGGTCGCCAGCACGAATATTGAGCACTGGGATCAGCAAAGTGCGTGTCTCGGCCTCGGTTGGATTGTTGGCAGTCTGCCTGTCGAGTGCCGGAGCGGCAGCAGGCGCGGTTTGGGCATCGCTGCCTTCACTCTCGGCAGGCTCCGTGCCAGCCAGCTCTTCACCCTCTTCTGGGCTCGGCTCTGGGTTCGGCTCGGGACTGGGAGCAGCCTCAGCAGGACGGGTCACGTCAAGCTGGCTGGGCGCACTGGAGTTTTCAATGAGGCTGCCGCCCGCAACGATCCACACCGCGCTCGTCAAAGTGGCGGTGATCACAATCGTCAGCATTCTATCGACAAATGTCATGCGCCGCCTTTCTTCGCTTCAAGCTGCTTGCCATCATGATCCGCCAGCAGCAGCTTGGCAAATTGCTGAACCGCTTGCACCTCGTCACCGTTCCACACGGCCCCCGATACGGCGAGGAAATCTGCGCCAGCGGCAATCATCGCCGCTCCATTATCGGGCGTAACCCCGCCAATCGCAACGGACGGAATTTCGAACAGATTGTCCCACCATTCGAGCACTTCAGTCTCTGCTTTGTGCTTAGCGTCCTTAGTGGTGCTGTCGAAGAATGCCCCAAAAGCAACGTAATCCGCGCCAGCTTCGCCAGCCTCCATCGCCAGATGTTTGGAGCCATGGCAGGTGACGCCGATTTGCATGGCGCGCCCCAATTCCGGGCCCAATTCCTCGCGCGCATCACGTGGGTCGCCATCGCTCTGGCCCAAATGCACGCCGTCTGCCTTCAGCCGCTTGGCAAGCGAGACGCTGTCATTGACGATAAAAGCGCAATCATGCGCCGCGCACAGCGCTTGCAATGGCTCAGCCAGAGCAGCAGCCTCATGGCTTTCCACACCCTTCACCCGAAATTGAAAAGCGGCGATAGGCGCGCCTGCGTCTTTCGCGGCCACCAATGCGCGTTCTAGCCGAGCAGGAAAACCCCCTCCAACCTCTAGCGGTGAGATAAGATAGAGTTGGCACTTGGGCGGCGTTGCAGCAGAGCTAGTCATAGCCCCATCGCTTAGCCGCCCGATTGGCCCGCGCCAATGCAAAATTTGGCGAGCCGCTGTTTGGAAGCGCTGCTGCTTAAGCGACAGAGGCCGATGCGATCTTGTCGACCGCTTTGCCCAAAACAGCGTCAAACTCTGCATCGCTTTGGCCCTTGCGAAGGTCCTGCAAAAGACCGCGGCTAAAGCTAGCGATCATGCCGGGGTTCTTGGCCAAGTGCTCGCAAGCATCATCGGTTGAATAGCCGCCCGACAAGGCCACAACGCGCAGCACATTGGGGTGCGCAATTGCCGGTGCATATGTGCCCGGAACCACTGGAATGGACAGCTTGAGCATGACCTGACGCCCCTCTGGCAGAGCATCGAGGTGCTTCATCAGTTCGGCAAGAAGGATTGTCTCGCCCTCAGCGCGGTCTTCGGCGGTGATGTCGAACTCAGGCTCTAGCATTGGCATAAGGCCAGCGTCTGCGATCTGGTTGCCAACTTCAAATTGCTGAGCAACATTGGCCGCGATACCAGCAGCATTGGCTGATTTGATGACCGAGCGCATTTTTGTGCCGAACATGCCGTTCTTGACCGATTTTTCGAGCAATGCGGGCAATTTATCGAGCGGCTTCATCAATTGAACGCCGTGTTCCTCGTCAGCCAAACCTTGGTCGACCTTGATGAAGGGCACAATGCCGCGCGCTTTCAAAGCGTCAGCGGTTGTCTTGCCATCCACTTGGCCGTCCATCGTGCGCTCAAACAGGATCGCACCGATGATCTTGCCACTGCCAAAGCTTGGCGTGGTGATAACGCGGCTGCGCATTTCATGGATGCGACCAAACATTTGCTCATCGCCGTCCCACTCACTGTCTTCGACGCCGTAACCGCGCAGAGCCTTTGGCGTGGAGCCACCCGATTGGTCGAGCGCTGCAACAAAGCCTTGGCCGCTGGCCATTTGCTGTTTCATTTCATCAAAGGTCATGGTCATTGGTCTGGTCTTCCTGCGTTAGCTTTTGTGCTTTTGGAGCAGCTTTGTGGCTGCTTCTATGAACTGTTTTTGCGGCCTCGGCTGATAGCTTTGCTGCCAAATTGCGGCAAGGTGTGGCGCTCTCTTGTCTCGACCCCCTGCCAGAATTGAGACAGTCTAGCGCGGATAAGTTTACTCTGCCTTATTGAGCGCGGCCACAAGGTTGATTGCGATCGAAATGCGTGTCCCCTCGCCCAAAAACGGCGTGACAGCATGCTGCAAAAAGCTGGGAAACAGCACGATCATACCGGTTTCTGGACGCAATCGCAGTTCGTTTTGCTGGGTCGCTCCGCCAGCATCACGCAGCCGCAAATCGGGCGCGGTCATGCGCACCATTGGCATACGCGGGTCTTGCACTTGCAAAGCTCCGCCCAATTCTGGGTCCGCATTGCCCTCATAGCCATCGTCAATATAGGCGACAGCCGACCAAAAACTGCCCGGGTGGTAGTGATATTGGTTGGCTGCGCCTTTGCCCGAAACATTGGCCCACATTTCAGGGATCCAGCCATAGCGGCCCTTGTCAAAGCTGGTGCTGGAATCCTCAGAAGCTTTTGCATCAACCGTCATGGCGTCAGCCATCGTCATGGCCTTATAGGCAAGAGCGCGCGCAGCCTCTCCGCCCCAATTGATCATATCGGTGTTGGAATGCCAGCCATTGATATTGGAGATGGTGACGCCTGCTTCATCGCGCTTTTGCTCAGCCAGCACAGCCTCGCGCAAGGCGGCAATGCCAGCGGCGCTTTGCAAGCGATCAATAACAAAGGGCGTTGCGAAGAGAGAGCGGGTTTCAGCCATGGATGAAACGCTCTCCTGACCGCAATTCTA
This sequence comes from uncultured Porphyrobacter sp., assembly GCA_964613105.1. Lineage (GTDB taxonomy): Bacteria > Pseudomonadota > Alphaproteobacteria > Sphingomonadales > Sphingomonadaceae > Erythrobacter. The sequence continues at coordinate 5,465 of CAZTFZ010000037.1, forward strand.
AGCCGAAAGCGCCGCGACGCCGGGCAATTCCTTGCCCTCCATCCATTCTAGGAATGCGCCGCCAGCCGTTGAAATATAGGTAAAATCAGCAGAAACGCCCGCGTGATTAAGCGCTGCAACCGTATCGCCGCCGCCTGCTACTGATGTGAGCGAGCCATCCTGCGACAAGGCCGCCGCAATCTTGGCAAGGCCCACTGTTGCAGCGTCAAATGGCTCCATCTCAAAGGCGCCCATCGGGCCGTTCCACACCAGCGTCTGGCAGGTTTTCAGGACATCACCCAAGGCCTCTACCGCTTGAGGGCCAACGTCGAGGATCATCTCATCAGCGGCAACCTCATGGACATTGCAAATGCGCAAGCTTGCTGGATTGGCAGCAAATTCGCTCGCGACGGCAACATCATAGGGCAAATGCACCGTGCAGCCCGCAGCATCGGCAGTGTCGAGAATGCGGTTGGCTGTCTCGGTCAAATCATGCTCGCACAGGCTCTTGCCCACATCCACACCGCGCGCGGCAAGGAAAGTGTTGGCCATGCCGCCGCCAATGATGAGGTGCTGAACCTTGCCCACAAGGTTTTCGAGCACTGCCAGCTTGGAAGAGACTTTCGCCCCGCCCACTACGGCTGCAACCGGCGGATTGGGCGTACCAAGAGCGCCCTCCAATGCCTTAAGCTCGCGCTCCATCGCTCGGCCAGCAAAGGCGGGCAAAATGCGCGCCAAGCCTTCCGTTGTTGCGTGAGCGCGGTGAGCGGCAGAAAAAGCGTCATTGACGTAGAAATCACCATGAGCCGCAATGCTGGCAGCAAAATCAGCGTCATTCGCCTCTTCACCCGGCCAAAACCGCACATTGTCGAGGAGGCCAATATCGCCATCGCTCAAAATGCCGAGCGATTGTTCGACCACTGGCCCTGACAGTTCGGGCACGAACATGATTTCCTTGCCCAAAACTTCCTCAACATCGCCCTGCACCATGCTGGTCGAAAGCACCGAGGATCGAGCGCCGCCTGGACGGCCAAAATGCGCCAGCAGCAGCACTTTTGCGCCGCGTTCGCTCAGTTCAAGGATGGTCGGCTTAGCCGCCTCTACCCGAGTGACATCGCTGGCCGATCCGCCATCCATGGGCAGGTTGAGATCAACCCGCACCAAGGCGACTTTGCCGGTTAGGTCAACGGCAAGGTCATCGAGTGTTTTGAAGGCTGGCATCGCGTTCTCCTGAACCAAATCGGCCGATAGTGGGCTTACAGCAGGCTCAAATAAGTCCGGCCATAACGCCCGCTGTATCGATCATGCGGTTGGAGAAGCCCCACTCATTATCATACCAGCTGACGACGCGGGCAAGCTTGCCTTCCATCACAGAGGTTTCAAGGCTGTCGATGGTCGAGCTGGCCGGATAATGGTTGAAATCGCTGCTGACGAGCGGCTGATCGGTGTAAGCCAATACGCCCGCCATCGGGCCTTCAGAGGCTGCTTTCAAAGCGCCGTTCAATTCCTCAACCGAAGTATCGCGGCCCGGCTGGAACACCAGATCGACAAGGCTGACATTGGGTGTCGGCACTCGGACAGAGCTGCCGTCGAGCTTGCCAGCAAGCTCTGGCAGAACAAGCCCCACCGCGCGCGCTGCGCCTGTTGTGGTCGGGATCATATTTTGCGCGCCGCCGCGTGCACGGCGCATATCGCTGTGCATTTGGTCGAGCATGCGCTGATCGTTCGTATAAGAGTGGATCGTCGTCATAAAGCCGCGCTCAATCCCAACGGTTTCGTTCAAAACCTTGGCAACAGGCGACAGGCAATTGGTCGTGCAGCTAGCGTTCGACACAATCACATCGTCTTTGGTCAAAACATCGTGATTGACGCCGTAAACGATTGTGGCGGAGACTTCTTTTGCAGGCGCTGAAATCAGCACTCGCTTAGCGCCAGCGGCCAAATGCGGCTCGCAAGCGGAATGGCTTTGGAAGAAGCCTGTGCATTCCAGAACGATGTCCACGCCCTGTTCGCCATGCGGCAGATTGGCGGGATCGCGCTCTGAAGTAACAGCAATGCTCTTGCCATTGACGATGATCGCATTGTCGCTTGTCTCGACTGTGCCGGGGAAGCGGCCATGGGTCGAATCATATTGGAACAGCAAAGCGTTGGATTTTGTGTCGGCCAGATCGTTGATCGAGACCAGTTCCAAATCGTGATCGTCACGCTCTAGTAATGCGCGCGCGACCAAGCGGCCAATCCGGCCAAATCCGTTAATTGCAACCTTAGTGGCCATGATAAAACTCCTGCGTTTATGCGTTCAAAAGTGGATGGCTGTTGCCTAGCTCCACTAGGATTAAAATTTCGCGACAATCTGGGGAACAATCGCTTCTGCTGTAAAGCCAAAGTGAGCGAACAAATCGCTCGCCGGGGCTGAGGCGCCAAACCCGCTCATCCCGATATTGATACCGTCGGTTCCTGTATAGCGCTCCCAACCAAAGCTGCTACCCGCTTCGATCGAAACTTTCAGCGTAGATTTGGGCAGTGTTTCGTCGCGATACGCTTGGGTTTGCTCGTCATAAAGCTCGGTGCAAACCATAGAGACAACGTCAGCGCCAATGCCTTGCGCCTCTAAGCTTTGCGCACATTCAACCGCCAGAGCAACCTCTGAACCGGTCGCGATGAGAGAGACTTTCGCCTCGCCCTTGGCTTTGCGGATCACATAGCCGCCTTTTGCGCAAAGATTGCTGTCTTGCGCCTCAAGGCGAAGCTGCGGCAATCCTTGGCGGGTCAGAGCCAGTACGGTCGGGCGGTCCTTTTGCGCGAGCGCCAGCTTCCAGCATTCCGCCGTTTCCACCACATCGCCGGGCCGCATCACGAGCAGGTTTGGCATTGCCCGCAGGCTCTGCAAATGTTCGACCGGCTGGTGAGTTGGTCCATCTTCGCCAAGGCCAATGCTGTCATGCGTCATCACATAGATGGCGCGGCATTGCTGCAGAGCTGACAGGCGGATTGCGCCGCGAGCATAGTCTGTGAACACGAGGAATGTGCCGCCATATGGCACCACGCCGCCATGCAAAGCCATGCCGTTCATGGCTGCGGCCATGCCAAATTCGCGAATGCCGTAATAGACATAGCGGCCCGAATAATCATCCGCGCTCATCGCTTCGATGCCGCCAGCCTTCGTGTTGTTGGAACCGGTTAGATCGGCGCTTCCGCCCACGGTTTCGGGAACAAGCGGGTTCAATACTTCCAAAGCCATTTGGCTGGCCTTGCGGGTCGCGACCTTTTGCGGCTCTGCAATGAGCGAGGCAATGAAAGCGTCCAAGCCATCATCTGCGGGCACATCGCCCGCCATCCGGCGCTCAAACTCTGCCTTGTGAGACGAGCCAGACAGCCGCGCTTGCCATTCTGCATGAGCACTTGTCCCACTAGAGCCTGCCGCCTGCCAATCAGAGCGGACATCTTCGGGCACTTCAAAGGCTTCATGCGCCCAGCCCAATTCCTTGCGAGCAAGTGCGACTTCGTCATCGCCCAGAGCCGCGCCATGCACGCCGCTAGTGCCTTGCTTATTGGGAGAGCCTTTGCCGATGATCGTCTTGCACGCCACAAGCGTCGGCAAATCAGCGCTTTGCGCCTCTGATAAAGCGCGCTCAATATCGGCAAAATCATGGCCATCGCAGCTGACAACGTGCCAGCCGGTTGCAGCAAACCGCGCCTTAATGTCCTCGCTTGTGGACAGGCCTGTACCGCCATCAATGGTGATGTCATTGTCATCCCACAGCACATTGAGGCGGTCTAGCTTCAAATGGCCGGCAAGACCGATGGCCTCGTGATTGATGCCTTCCATCAAGCAGCCATCACCTGCAATCACCCAAGTCTTGTGATCGACCAGATCATCGCCAAATTGCGCGTTCAAATGCCGCTCTGCCATGGCCATACCGACCGCCATTGCGACCCCTTGACCCAGCGGCCCAGTGGTGCATTCCACCCCGTCGAGCAGGAAGTTTTCCGGATGACCAGCACACGGGCTGCCCAGTTTGCGGAAGTTCTTAATGTCCTCAAGGCTTGGCTGCGCATAGCCCGACAAATGCAGCAGGCTGTAGATCAACATCGAGCCATGGCCCGCGCTTAAAACAAACCGATCACGGTCCGCCCAATCAGGCGCGCTCGCATCATATTTCAGGAATTTCGACCACAGCACCGATGCAACATCGGCCATACCCATAGGCATGCCTGGGTGTCCCGAATTGGCAGCCTGCACCGCGTCCATCGAGAGCGCTCTTATTGCATTGGCCATAGCTCCAAGGCGTTGAGGGCTAAGGGTCATACGATAAAGGCTCCCGCGGGTGTTGATTCGGACTTTTGAGAAGGCCTTCGCGTAAGGGGGAAGAGAGGTCAAGCGATGCCAGAAAACTGCCCCCATTCCAGCGTATTTTTTGGCAGCATCGCTCGTCGCAACACGCTCGATGCTTAGGTCGGTTATCAACAGGCCGCTGCAAAGTTTTGCCCTTGCTGGAAAATTTGGCTAAAAGTGACATTGTGATGGAAGACCAAAGCATCAATGACGCCAAAGCGCGGATCAACGCTGCCCTCGTAAGAATCGAGAAAGCCGCGGCGAGCTCCTCTTCAAACAGCGGAGCCAGTGCCAAATTGGTCGCTCGCCACGAGGCTATGCGAGAAAAAGTCTCCGCTAGCCTCGGCGAATTGGACGCGCTGATCGAAAAGCTGGAGCGATAAGGCCCGCATTATGAGTGAAGTCACCTTGATAGTTGGCGGGCGCAATTACACGCTCGCTTGTGAGGACGGCCAGGAAGATCACGTGCGATCTATGGCAGCCATGATTGACGAACGGCTGTCAGCGCTCGGCCCAAGCCTCACCTCGATTGAGTCCAAGAACCTGTTGTTTGCAGGGCTTTTCCTTGCTGATGAGCTGACCGAAGCAAAGCGCAAGTTGGAAGAGGCACCGGCGATGAGCCTAGGCGGCGTGCAATCCGCGCCAGAAACATCTCAAACAGCGGAAAAAGCTGCAAAAGAAACGGCCGAGATGCTCGAGAAAATCGCTACCAGCCTAGAAAATACTGCCGCCCAGCTTGAGCGCAGCTAAGCAAAGGCCTAGATAGGGCTTGGCGGGACTGCTCGGCACGAGCTGTACGAACATCCCTGAGGCTATAAGCTATCCATAGGGAGCTGTCCCTGCCTTAGATTACGGGCCCCTGCAAAGGCGAAGTCTGGGATCTAGGGCATATGGCACCCACCTGACGTTTGCGCGTCAGAGGATTTCTCTGAAACCGACCCATAGTGGTTCCGCTACCTGTTTCCTTAGCTCACAAAAAGGCAGCCCTGCCGCGCGTGTCAAATTCCCCCCAAAATAACCCTGCCAAAAGAAAATCGGCCGTGCGCAAAGCCTTGCGAGCGCTTCGGCAAAGCCATGTCGATGCCTTGCCCGAGGCGATGCGCGGGCTTATCTTTCACAGGCCGCCCACTGGCTTGCATGCGCATATCCCAGATGATGCAGTTTTGGGTTTTTACAGCGCCGCAGGGTCAGAAGCGCCGACAACGGCCTATGCGAGCTTCTTCCTAGAGCGTGGCCACGCCATCGCTCTGCCGCGATTTGCAGATAAGCAATCGCCCATGCACTTTGCCGAGCATAGCGACCCGTTTGAGCACTCCGATTGCGTACCCAGCCCGTTTTCATCGGACAAACACCCGATTATGCAGCCGCGCTCCACCGCCAAAGCCATCACGCCCGATGTTGTTTTTGTGCCCCTTATTGGCTTTTGCGACACTGGCGAGAGGCTGGGCCAAGGCGGCGGCCATTATGACCGCTGGCTTGCCGCCAACCCCAGCGCGCTTGCGATTGGCATGGGCTGGGATTGCCAATTGGTCGAAAGCTTGCCGACAGAGGCGCATGACCGCGCTATGGACTTAATCGTCACCCCCACCCGCAGCTATGGACCGTTTTGATGCGCGAAGAACCAACCCTTAGAATTCCGCTCGGCATTTTGGGATTGCTGGCGGTCTTATGCATCTATGCGGTGCTGGTCGCTTTGTTTGTGCCAGAGATCATCGGATCATGGCCAACCTTGCTGCAAACAGCCGTCTATCTGACCTTAGGTCTCATCTGGCTGTTGCCGCTGAAGCGTTTTCTCATCTGGATGGAAACGGGCAAATGGGGCTGAGCCAGAAGCTCGGCTAGCGCCGCGAAGCCGCAGCTGGTTTGCCTGGCCGGAGCCAGCCAAACAATTGCGCCAAAATTTCTTCTAAGAAAATGGCGCGAGTGACGAGACTTGAACTCGCGACCTCCGGCGTGACAGGCCGGCGCTCTAACCAACTGAGCTACACCCGCTAAAAGCAGTTTGAAACCGCTTGGGAAGCGAGCCACTAGGGCAGCTTGCAATGTGTGTCAACAAGCGACGCGGCTGAGCCGTGCAGCAGGGGAATTTTCCTCACCCCCGCGCGCTCCTCAAGTTCAGATATTAGGCCCCTATTAACCATATTTTGAGGCTTTAGGCCGATCCCCTCTTTCCTATCAGGGGAAACAAATATGCGTGCAGGATTACTATTGGCTAGCCTAGCGATGCTGGGAACAGGCGCAGCAGCGGCTCAATCAGCATTGTCGATCAAACGCTCTGTCTATCTTGAAACGCGCAGCGAGGCGGGAACCTCGCTTAGCCCTGCAAAGACCATCAAATCGGGCGACCGCTTGGTTATGGTGATGCAATGGCCAGGCACTGAGGCCCCGCGCAGCTTTACCCTAGCGAGCAAAGTGCCCAGCACAGTGCTCTACCAACGCAGCAGCCGCGACGGCGCGGAAGTCTCTGTTGATGGCGGCCGCAAATGGGGCAGGCTCGGGCAATTATCCATTGGCGAGAGGTTGGCTGCACCAGAAGACGTGACCAATGTGCGTTGGCGTATCGCGACCGCCAAGCGGCCCGGCACGTTGAGCTATAGCGCAATTGTTCGCTGATTGACCCGACGTTAGTCGCTCAACAGCAAAACCGGCGTTTCGAGCATTTTCTTAAGCGCTTGGACAAAACTGGCTGCATCATAGCCATCAACCACGCGGTGATCGCAGCTGATGGAGATATTCATGAGCTTGCGTTTTTCTACGCGTTCGCCGCCCATTCCATCGCTAACAAACATTGGCCGCTCAATGATGCGATTGGGGCCGATAATTGCAACTTCAGGCCGATTGATAACGGGCGTTGTGGCCACTCCGCCAAGAGCGCCAAGCGAGGTCAGCGTCAACGTGCCGCCAGCCATTTCAGCAGGCTTTGCTTTTCCGCTGCGAGCAGCCTGCGCCAACCGAGCAATTTCGCTTGCAAGCTGCCAGATGTTTCGCGCTTGAGCATCGGCAATAACCGGCACCATCAGCCCTGCATCCGTTTGCGTCGCAATGCCGAGATTGACCGCGCCGTGACGCGTCACAACCCCCGCCTCATGATCAAAGCGCGCATTGATCATGGGGAAGTCGGGCAGGCTCTTGCAGATGGCAGTGATGAGCAGCGGCAGGATCGTGATCTTGGGCTTTGCCCCGCGATTGTCGTTCAATTGCCCGCGCAGCGCCTCAAGCTGGGTTACATCCAC
>CAZTFZ010000038.1:0-12992 GCA_964613105.1 uncultured Porphyrobacter sp.
CATCCAAGCGGTTTTCTCATGCAGAGTGATGCGCGGCGTCACGACGTCAGCTGTGGCGTCATCGCCAATGTCTTCTGCCACGCGCAGCACTTCGCGAGCGGATTTTGCAACCTCGTGATGACCATTCGCTAGATTGACGACCATATCTTGCCAATTGGGCTGGCCCGTTTCCTCTGTGATGGAAGAAAGCTTCGCCATTTGCGAGTATGAGGCAGGCGCATATTCACCCAAGGCCCGAACCCGCTCGGCCAGCTCGTCAACTGCGTTCCACATCTCGGTATATTGCTCCATGAAAAGGGCGTGGAGTTGTTGGAAATGCGGCCCCTCGACGTTCCAATGATAGCCATGCGTCTTGAGATAAAGCGCATAGGTATCTGCGAGAAGTTTGGTGAGGGCTTGTGCTGACCGGTCGCGGCCTTTTTCGTCAATTCCAATATCGATTTGCATGAGGGGAACGCCTTTCGTTGTCTGTTTGCACGTCTCAATTGGTGATCGGGTCCGAAGACTTCAATGGCCGCAGCGTCAGCTCGGCTAGCTATGGCCGATGGGATAGGACAATGGATAGGAGCTTGGCGGTGGTTTTGGGGCAGGCTCAATTGGTTCCGATTTGACTGATTGGACGAGCTGAAAACCAAGCGGCCACAATATGGTAGCGCCTATAACCGCAAGCAGAGTGAACCTGACACCCCGGCGTTCCCATTGCCATGCTAGCAAGGCTAGTCCGCCAAAAAACAACGAAGCCAAGACGGTAATTGCTTTGAATGCACCATCGAGGATGATGCCAACCTCTCCATGGCCTCCATCACTGATAGCAATCAGGTAAAACGCCAAGGAAGCCAATAGGAGAAAGGCTGTAGATAGGAACCTTGTCACTGTTCGGCGCTGCGCGCTCAAATCAATGCCCCTGCTTTAGGCCTCCTTGCGAAGACTAAGCAGGCATATCGCCAGCAGCAATGTTGCGACAACACCAGAACCACCTGCCAAAGGAGAGGGCATAAAACCATCCCTGCCGAACATCATTACAAATGTATTTGCGACAAAAGCTACCACGCCAGCTGCGACCGTTAGCCAACCGATCAATTTGCCGCCTTCAGCAACCTTAGCGAGGCCAAACACGGTGGCTGCCATGCCCAATAGGATTTTGGCTGCATTGTAGCCAAAGAACGAAAATGCGACGACGGAACCCGCCGCGCCGCTCAAATCGGGGTTTGTCTCAGCTGCCTCGCGGAACGGGCCAAATTGCGTAAGCCCCACGCCTACTTGGATGACATTTAGGACTGCGCTGAAGGCAATGGCAGAAAAGCCAAGCGTATACTGTTTCGCCATGACTAAGGCAGAGCCGGAAAAGGCGCATAAAAGCACAAAAACCAGCCCCTCAAACCCCCATATGACAGTGCGGTCAAACTCGGGGGCGCCAATATAAAGGGCGGTGTAAATGGGTTGCGAGAGCGCTGCTAGCAATAGCAATATGGCGACAATTCTAATGGTGCGATCTTGAGGTAAATTCATGGGCAATTCCTTTGCATATTGCAGCTAAGCTAATGTGGCGGTTGAGCCCAGTGGCAGGCTGGATTTGGCCTGCTGGCTAATGACCTTGCTTCCTTGAAAGCTGGCGCATGGCATCATCAAGCCCATCGAGCGTCAAACCATACATCCGATCATCGACCAATTGCTTCATGATCTTGGTGCTTTGCGAATAGCCCCACTGCTTTTCAGGCACAGGATTGAGCCAGACAGTTGCGGGATAGGTGTTGGTCACACGCTCCATCCAAGTGGTGCCTGCTTCCTCGTTCATATGTTCAACGCTGCCGCCCGGATGGGTGATTTCATAGGGGCTCATCGCAGCGTCGCCGACGAATATCACCTTGTAATCATGCCCGAATTTGTGGAGCACATCCCAAGTTTTGGTGCGCTCTTGCCAGCGCCGGCTGTTGTCCTTCCACACGCCTTCATAAAGGCAATTGTGAAAGTAGAAAAATTCTAGGTTCTTGAACTCTGCGCTCGCTGCGCTGAACAATTCCTCGCACAGCTTGATGAAGGGATCCATCGATCCACCCACATCTAGAAACAGCAGCAGTTTTACAGCATTACGGCGTTCGGGGCGCATGTGAATGTCGAGCCAGCCCTGTTTTGCTGTGCCATCAATCGTCGCGTCGAGATCAAGCTGATCGGGATTGCCCTCGCGCGCAAAGCGCCTCAGCCTGCGCAGAGCCATCTTGATGTTGCGCGTGCCCAGTTCTTTGGTGTTGTCGAGGTTTTTAAACTCGCGCTTTTCCCAAACCTTTACCGCGCGCTTATGCTTGCTTTCGCCGCCAATCCGCACCCCTTCAGGGTTATAGCCATTGTGGCCGAACGGCGACGTGCCGCCAGTGCCGATCCATTTATTGCCGCCCTCGTGGCGCTTTTCCTGCTCTTCCAGCCGCTTTTTCAGAGTGTCCATGATCTCGTCCCAATCGCCGAGACTTTCGATCTTTTCCATTTCCTCAGGCGTCAGAAACTTCTCTGCGACAGCCTTTAGCCAATCTTCGGGAATTTCGACTGGATTCTGCCCATAATCGGACAAAATGCCCTTGAAGACTTTTTGAAAGACTTGGTCAAATCGGTCGATCAGCCCTTCGTCTTTCACGAAGGTCGCACGCGTGAGATAATAGAACTCCTCAGGCGTGTGCTCAATTACGTCGCGGTCGAGAGCCTCCAGCAATGTGAGGTGTTCCTTAAAGCTGGCCGAAATTCCGGCAGCGCGAAGCTCATCTACGAAGTTGAAAAACATGGGTGCAGCATAGCCTGCAATGTGGGTCTGCGCCAAGTGACAATTTGCCTCGGTCAGATTGCCCAACAGGGTTTGCGGAAGCCTTGCAGAAAACATACTTAACTAAGTGATAAGAATTGGGGTCTAACGTTGGTGAAAATCAGGCGTTTAGACAGGGTTGCGCACCGATGGATTTGACAAAAATCGAAACAGAAGGCGCAGCAGCGATCGACACGATCTCTCAGGCTTGCGGCGAGGTCACCGTAGGGTGCTCTGACGTAGCGGGCCTTGTGCAGGCTGTTATTGATACCTCGGAAGTTTTGCGGTCCGAGCATGTTGAGTTGCAAGACACCGTGCATGGGCTTGAGCAAGACCAAATCAAGGTTGCCGAGGCCAGCGATGAAGCGAGGCTTTTGTCGGCCAGAGCTATCGACCATTTGGGGCAGGGCACCACGCTTATCCAATCGTCGCTAGGACGAATTGGCGCGCTGCTCGAACTGGTTGAGGCTTTGTCGCAGCATGTCACCAGTTTCGCGGCTGCAATGGATCAAGTGCGCCGCTGCTCGCAAGATATTGGTCAGATCGCAGAAACCACGAATATTCTTGCGCTTAACGCGTCGATCGAAGCCATGCGAGCAGGCGATGCAGGGCGCACCTTCTGTGTTGTCGCTTCCGAGGTAAAATTGCTCGCCAATGAAACGCGCAGCGCAACAGAGGAAATTACATCGACCATTGATGCCTTGGATGAAGAGGCCAACGGCGTGATCAAGCGGATCGAAGAAGGCAATGTAGCCAGCGCGGAAGCCCGCGCCTCTGTCGAGAAGATCGAGGGCACTTTGTCTGGCGTGAGCGACCTTGTTGCCGAAGTCGACAAGCAGAACGACCAGATCGCGCGCTCTACTGCGACAATCAGCGACCATGTTTCGCTGGTGCAGAAAGGCCTTGCTGATTTTGACCGCGCTGCTCTTGATAATGAGGCTACGCTGAGCAATGTGCATGGCCGTATGGGCGGGCTAGAACTGACCGCGAACGCTATGTTCGACAGGATCGTCAATGCTGGCCTATCTCCTGCTGACAGCGAAATGGTTGAAATGGCTCAACGCTATTGCGCTCAGATTGTTGCGCACACAGAAGCGGCAATTCAGAGCGGAGAGCTGACTACCCAGGATCTGTTTGACCGTGACTATCAGCTGATCCCGGGAAGCAACCCAGAGCGCTTTACAGTCGCCTGCACCGATTGGACTGACAAAGAATGGCGAGGCTTCCTTGACGATTTCACCGCATCTGATCCGCGCATTCTGGCCAGTATCTGCAGCGATGTGAATGGTTTCCTTCCTACCCATGTGAGTGCGCATTCACGCCAGCCGACGGGTGATCTGGTCCATGATACACGCTATTGTCGCAACGGCCGTTTGATGGACGATCCGATCGATAAGCACGCGAAGAAAAGTCAGGCGCCCTATTTGATGGCAGTTTATCGCCAAGAAAATGATGGGCAGCGCTATCAAGTGGTCCGCAATGTTTACGTGCCGCTATTTATCGATGGTCGGCGTTGGGGCGACTATGAATTGGCCTATTCGCTGGACTAAACAGCCGTTTATCGCTTGGCTTTCCCAAACAGGGCGAAAGCTAACCCTATTACGCATATGACAAGGCCCGACGCGATCAGGTCTGTATAGAGGCCTGCAACACGCGCATTGCGCTCTGGATCAGGGCCGGCCGCAATGTTTCCGGCCAGCGACATCCAGCCCATTCCCAATGCAAAAGCCCAACCAGACGCCAAAAGAGCGCGGCCATTCGTTATATCTTTGATTACGGCAACGCCGCCAGCGATCATCAGAGCCGCCGCAACAAAGTCGACAAGCCACCAGGGCCACCATTGCCACTGGCCCCAATTGATCGCGGTTTCAGCGATTGCCAAGGCCAATCCGCAGACAATCGCCATCAATGCACTTGCCCGCAACATGGCAGCCTAGGCCTTAGGTTGGATTGCGGCGCGCCATGAAGGCCAGCCGTTCAAACATCATCACATCCTGCTCATTCTTGAGCAAAGCGCCGTGCATCGGCGGGATGGCGCTGTTGGGATTGGCATCTTGCAGAACTTCAAGCGGCATATCCTCGTTCAGCAAAAGCTTGAGCCAATCGAGCAATTCCGATGTGCTCGGCTTTTTCTTCAAGCCAGGCACTTCGCGCAGGTCGTAGAAGATATCCATCGCCTTGCTCACCAAAGTCTTTTGGATGTCGGGGAAGTGAACATCGATAATCTCGCGCATCGTGTCGCGATCTGGAAACTTGATGTAATGGAAGAAACAGCGGCGCAAGAACGCGTCGGGCAGTTCTTTCTCATTGTTCGAAGTGATGACCACAATTGGACGCTCTTTTGCAGCGATTGTTTCATGCGTTTCATAAACGTCGAAGCTCATCCGATCGAGCTCTTGCAACAAATCGTTGGGAAATTCGATGTCAGCCTTGTCGATCTCGTCGATCAGAAGAACGGGCAGTTCCTTGGAGGTGAAAGCCTCCCACAATTTGCCCTTCTTGATGTAGTTCGCAATGTCATGCACGCGCTCATCGCCAAGCTGGCCGTCACGCAGACGCGCAACCGCGTCATATTCATACAGACCTTGCTGCGCTTTCGTGGTCGACTTGACATTCCATTCGATCAACGGAGCATCAATTGCCTTGGCGATCTCATGCGCAAGAACGGTTTTGCCTGTTCCCGGTTCGCCTTTGACCAACAATGGCCTGCGCAGTTTTACCGCGGCATTCACCGCAACTTTCAAATCATCGGTTGCAATATAATCTGAGGTGCCATCGAAACGCGTATCGACCATCGGTTGTCCTTTGAAACTGTAAGTTGACGTACGCGTTAAGGCGCGATTGCTCGCGGTGCAAGAGGGTGCGGCGTTTGAAGGCGTTTTAGGCGGGGCTCACTGGGCCACATGTTCAGCGTTTCAGCGCCAAAATGCGCTGGGCAATCAGTTCAAATTGTGTGTCGTCAACTGCGGCTTGCGGGTTGTTCCAACTCATGGTGAGGACATGGTCTTGGCCCGCTTTGTCGGTCAAAAGCCAACTCAGATTGAGAACACCCGGCTCTGACCCGCCTTTAAAGCCCACATAGGCCCAGTCAGCCCGAACGCTTTCGGGAAGGGCAGGGTTCACTGCCAGAATTGCGCGAGTTTGATCATCGCTGGAACTGGCCAGACGTGCCATCAAGCGCCGTATATCCTGCGGGTTTGCAAACCATTCGAGCGTGTCGATGGCCCTAGGCTCTGTAAAATTGGGTGTCGGCAAATTGCGCGCATCGCCGTCTGTATCATCGAGGAAATCTTGGAGAATGAAGCGTTTGCGGCTCTCATCTGCTTCAATATATTTGCGCATATTCTCTGGACTCGATTTGAGCGCAAACAGCTCCACCGTAGAAAGCAGTGGCAAATTGCGCTGGGGATTGTCTATGCCGATCTTGAACAGCTCCTGCTCAATGGTTTCGCGGCCTAGAATTGCAATCAATTGATCGGTCGCTGTGTTGTCGCTGATCGAGATCATCATTGTGGCAAGCGTGTGCAAGGTAACAGGCGAACTGTCTGGCCAATCCTGCATCCGCCCGCTCGGGAAAGAACGGCGAGTAAGCGGGACAATGTCACTCCATTGCCGCTCGCCATTCTCAATCTGCCGAGCAAGGGCAGACAGGACGAACAGCTTAAAGGTTGATCCAATGGCCAGCGCCTCATCATCGCCAAGTGATACAATCGGCATAGTGCCGTCGATTGGTCCGAAAAAGGCATTCACTTTGCCCGGTAGAGCGCTGAGATCAGCCTCAATCTTGGCCGCGCTGTCATTGAGCGGATCGAACTGACGCAGAACAAGACCAGTAATCTTGTTTGGAGCTTGCGGCTCTATCGCGATGATCCCGCGACCGATTGCGCGTTCAAAGCGAATGCCGATGCTGGCTGTCGTTGGAGAAGTTTGCTCAAGGTATTCAACGGCTGTTGCTGGGCCGAATTGATCGGTCAGCTGCTTAGTGATTTGCGCAAATTGCGCGGGCGGCACGGCGGCAAGAAATTGTGCAGCGAATATGTCTTCAGCCGCCGCCTCATTGATCATTAAAGCTAGCACATCTTGGCTGCGGCGCTGCAATTCGGCGGACGGCGCTGTGCTTGCTTCTGCCTCTAATTCTGGCTCAGTTTGAACGGCCAAGGCTGCTGGATTTGCAATTTGGCTAGCGAGCGCAATGGCAAAAGCTGCTGCGGCAAAGGTGGTGCGTTGGTTATGCATGAGCATCATGTGCCATGCCGCTTCGCCCAAAAGCAAGGCCTGCTAAAGCCGCGCGCCTGCTCCAAAAGCGACAAGCAGCAATTGCAAAAGTAGAACCGTGCCCGTGGCAAACTTCCAAGCACTGCCGGCTTTGCTCATGCCCCTGTCCCATGTCCATTTTGCAATAACGCCCGTTACAAGCCCGCTCAGCGCAATCGTGATCCAGCCCTCAAAGCGGAAAAGCGCCACGAAGATCGCAAAAAGCGCCACCATTTGCAGCAAGAATGCTCCTGCAAACCAAGCGATGGGAATGGGACGATAGCTCGCATCGGGAACGTGCCAATCGGGCAGAGCGCTGTCAGGCCGCGAAAGGCGGCGGTCGCCAGCCATAATATCGTCTTCCCGTGAATTGGGGCGGGGGTTTGGGCGACTGGTCGAGGCTGTTCTTGCGTCCAGTTCTGGGCCGCTTTCCGGTTCGTTTTCCGGTTCTGGGCCATTAGGCATCAATCAGGTCGCGATCGATCTCTCCAGCGCGGTTTTGGATGAAGTTAAACCGGTGCTCTGGATTGCGGCCCATCAAATGATCGACCAATTCCTTGACCACGGCTCGGTCCTCAAACTCTTGCGGCAGAGTTATCCTGATCAGCCCGCGTGTCTCAGGGTTCATGGTGGTTTCACGCAATTGCTGAGGGTTCATCTCGCCAAGCCCTTTAAAGCGGCCCACCTCAACCTTCTTGCCCTTGAATACGCTGGCTTCAAGTTCAGCCCGATGCGCGTCATCGCGGGCATAACGGCTCTCTTTCCCGGCGGTCAGACGGTAGAGCGGAGGCTGAGCCAGAAACAAATGACCACGGCGGACCAATTCGGGCATTTCCTGAAAGAAAAAGGTCATCAAAAGCGTCGCGATATGCGCGCCATCAACGTCAGCGTCGGTCATGATGATCACGCGGTCATAGCGCAGATTGGCCGGGTCGCATTCTTTGCGCGTCCCGCAACCCAAAGCCAGATTGAGGTCGGCAATTTCGCTATTGGCGCGAATTTTGTCGAGCGTTGCAGAGGCGACATTGAGGATTTTGCCTCGGATTGGCAGGATAGCTTGGGTTTTGCGATTGCGCGCTTGTTTCGCGCTGCCTCCCGCGGAATCGCCTTCTACTATGAACAATTCTGTCTCGCCATCGCCTTCGCCCGAACAATCGGTAAGCTTGCCGGGAAGGCGCAGCTTTTTGGCATTGGTCGCGCTCTTGCGTTTGATCTCGCGCTCTTGCTTGCGCGCCAGCCGCTCGTCCATGCGCTCCATCACTTGGCCAAGCAGAGCCTTGCCGCGGTCCATATTGCCGGACAAAAAGAGGTCGAAATGATCGCGCACTGCGTTCTCTACCAACCGCGCAGCCTCTGGCGAGGTCAGCCGATCCTTCGTCTGGCTTTGAAATTGCGGATCGCGAATAAAGACTGAGAGCATAATCTCAGCCCCGTTCATCACATCATCAGCGGTGATGTCTTTCGCTTTCTTGGTGTTGGTGAGCTCGCCAAAGCTGCGCAAAGCCTTCGTCAGCGCGGCCCGAAGCCCTTGCTCGTGCGTTCCGCCATCGGGGGTGGGCACGGTGTTGCAATACCAACTGGTTGAGCCTTCTGAATAGAGCGGCCATGCAATGGCCCATTCGACCCTGCCGTCTGATAGTCCTTCATCATTGTCGGGGAAGTCTTGGTTGCCCGCAAATGGCTCTGCGGTAACGCACTCTCGCTCCCCCAATTGCTCGGCCAAATGGTCCGCAAGTCCCCCGGGAAATTTGAACACTGCCTCTGCCGGAACGTCTTCAGACGCAAGGCTCTCTGCGCATTTCCAGCGGATTTCGACGCCTGCAAACAGATAGGCTTTGGAGCGGGCAAGTTTGAACAATCGGTGCGGCTTAAAGCTACGCTCGCCAAAGATTTCTGGATCAGGCGTAAAGCTGACCGTGGTTCCGCGCCTGTTAGGAGCCGCGCCGATCTCAGCCAATTTGCCGGTTGCAAGCCCTTGGGAGAACTCTTGCGCGAACAGTTTCTTGTCGCGGGCGACCTCTACCCTTGTATCGACCGACAAGGCGTTGACGACGCTGACGCCGACGCCATGCAGGCCGCCACTGGTGGCATAGGCTTTGCCCGAAAACTTACCACCAGAGTGCAATGTGGTGAGGATCACCTCAAGCGTCGATTTCCCGGGATACTTAGGATGTTCATCGACCGGAATTCCGCGGCCATTGTCGGCGACGGTTATGCGATTGCTCTCATCAAGCCGCAATTCGATCCGGCTCGCATGACCAGCGACCGCCTCGTCCATTGCATTGTCTAGCACCTCTGCAACCAGATGATGCAAAGCGCGGTCATCGGTCCCGCCAATATACATGCCGGGTCTGCGCCGGACAGGCTCTAGCCCTTCGAGCACCTCGATTGAGGAGGAATCATAATCGCCGCTGGAGCTTGGCGTGCCTTCAAAAAGATCATCTGACATGGTCGCAAGCTATAGGCTGACGCGCGCCAGACTAACAAGCGGGCATAAGCGCTTATCGCCAGCCTGTGTGCTTGTTGATCAGTGTGCTTGTTTTGGAGCGAGCTCGAATCTAATTATCGAAACGAGTAGGCGCAGCCTCTACAATCGCGACCGTGCCATTGCGCACTTCGCGCACTTCCATTGCTCGTTGGACGACGCCGGATGAACGGAAACGAAAAGCGCCATCAAGGCCCAAAAATCCACCATCATCGCGCAATTGAGCCACGGGAAACGCGCTGCCAATCTGCCAGTCTTGTGCGATCCGCAGCGTCAAAAGAACCGCGTCATAACCAAGCGTAGAAATTCGGTAGGGTTGTCCGCCAAAGCGTCCCTCATAGCTCGTCACGAAGCGTTTATAGCGGCTGTCAGACACAGCTGAGAAGATAGCGCCGCGAAGGTCAGAGACGCGGGTTACGGAGCTTTCACCGCTCCACAATTCTGTGCCTAGGATGCGAGTGGAGCCAGCGCTCAGCTCTCCAGCGGCTCTGCTTGCCAATTGCGCGCCATCGGCGATTAGGACGGAATCGAAACCGCCGCGTTGCGACAATCTTTGGGCTGCGCTGATGATTGAGGTGTTGCCGCGCGAATAGCGCTCAATGCTTGAGACAGCTCCGCCATATTGTTCAACCGAGACTTTAAGCGCTGCCTCTGCGCGGCGGCCATAAGCGCCATTGGGCGAGAGCACCGCAAAATTGCTCGCCCCTCTTGAGCGCGCATAGCGAACAGAGCGGGCGATGGATTGCTCTGGAATATGGCCCATCACAAAAACGTTGCTTGAGGCAACGCCAGCGTCGTTGGAGAAGGATACAAGCGGGACATTTGCAGGCGCCGCTACGCCTGAAACAGCGCTGACGTTGGTCCCCAGCATTGGCCCGAGAATGAGCTTATTGCCATCGGCCACTGCGCGCGCAGCCGCGTCGCTTGCACTTGTGCCAGTGTCGTATGTCGTGATTCTAAGGTTCGACGCATTGGTATCGAGCAAAGCCATCGTGGTCGCATTGGCGATTGCTTGGCCGACCGCGCCATTGCGGCCAGTCATTGGCACAAGCAAAGCAATGCGGTGGCGGGTTTGATCGGTTGGAAGTGCGGTTGCGCTTGGTTCTGGGGTCGGAACATTGGCCGTTGTGCTTGGCACTTCTGCCGTTTTTGGCACAATCGCACAGCCCGCCAGTAAGGTCGCTGCACCCGATGCGAGCAAAGTCCTGCGGCTGAATATGGTCTTCATTGCAAATTTTCCGGTTATTGCGATCGGCGTCATTCTTGTTGCTCCCCATGTGGCTGGTCCATGGTTGCAGAGTGCGTGATCCCGACTCTCTTAATGGTACTCAACCTGCCAAGCCCCTTAGCGCGGGCCTCTATATCGTGGCTACACCTATTGGCAATCTCGGCGATATAACGCTGCGTGCTGTCGATATGCTGAAGCAATGCGATGCGATTGCCTGCGAGGATACCAGAGTAACCGGCAAATTGCTGAAACATCTGGATATTTCCAAACCACTCATCCGCTATAACGATCACAGCGATGATGCCGATAGGCAACAGATATTGGACAGCTTGCGAGAAAAAGCGATTGTTTTGGTGAGCGACGCCGGCACACCCATCATTTCTGACCCGGGTTATCGATTGGTTAGTGAGGCGCGGCGCGAGGGCATTTCGGTAACGACCGCTCCGGGGCCCTGTGCCGTGATCGCTGGCCTCACTTTGTCGGGCCTACCCAATGACAGGTTTCTTTTTGGCGGCTTCCTGCCATCCAAGGATAAGGCACGCCGCGAAGTATTGGAAGAATTGAGCCGCGTTGATGCGACCCTCGTTTTTTACGAGACCGCACCGCGCCTTCACGCTTCGCTCAATGCGATAGAGGAAATTTTGGAATATCGCGAAGTGGCCGTTGCCCGCGAAATCACCAAATTGCATGAAGAGCTTAGGCGCGGGCTTCCTGCAGGCCTAAAAGCTTGGTTCGAAACGCATCCAGCCAAGGGTGAGATTGTCTTGATGATAGCGCCGCCAGAGGAATCGGCAACGAGCGATATTGACGTTGATATCTTGCTGAGAGAGGCCTTGCGCAATCTAAAGCCCTCGCATGCCGCAGCCGATGTAGCCCGCGCAACCGGACGCGAGCGTAAGGCGCTCTATGCCCGCGCACTTGAATTGCGCAATCAGGACTGAGCCACCAATATGAAGCCCCCTTTGCCCCTCAAGCGCCAACTGGCAGAGCAAAGCGGGCGCAATGCGGAAGGGCAAGCCGAGGAATTACTGGTCGCGCAAGGCTGGGAAATTCTCGATAGGCGGGTCAAAACCAAGGTCGGGGAGATCGATTTGGTGGCGGCCCGCGATGGAGTGATCGCCTTTGTTGAAGTGAAATATCGCCGTGACCCTGCAGAGCTTGATTTTGCAATTGATGAATATCGCTTGTCGCGTGTTGCTGCCGCAGCAGAAGCGGTCGCCCATAATTATGCAGAACAAGGCGAAGACATCACGATTGACGTGATCTTGCTTGCGCCCGGCGTAAAGCCGCGCCACATCGCTAACGCTTGGCAGCCATAGTGGCTGCGTCAAAGGTGAAGAACATATGAGTTTGCGCGTTGCCGTTCAGATGGACGCTATGGAAACGGTCAATATCGCAGGGGATAGCTCCTTTGCGCTGATGGAGGCCGCCCAAGCGCGCGGCCACACTTTGTTCCATTATGATGTTGGCACTCTGGCGTGGGAAAGCGATGGCTCCCCAATTGGCAAGATTACCGCTCATGGCGCTCCGGTGACTGTTCAGCGTGTTGAGGGTGATCATTTCTCTATGGAAGAGCGCCGCCCAATTGATCTGGCGCGCGATATCGACGTCATTTTGATGCGGCAGGATCCGCCTTTTGATTTGGGCTATATCAGCGGGGCTTTGCTGCTCGACCGGCTGAAGGGCACAACCTTGGTTTCAAACGACCCGCGCGAGGTGGTGAATGCTCCTGAAAAGATGTTTGTGCTCGACTATGCGCAATTTATGCCGCCGACTCTAATTGCGCGAACATTGGACGAAGTGCGCGAGTTCCAGCAAAAACATGGCGCTCTGGTTGTGAAACCGCTGCATGGCAATGGCGGCAAGGCCATCTTTAAGGTGGAAGCCGATGGCACGAATTTGTCTGCACTGTTCGAGATCTTCAACCAGACTTGGCCTGAGCCGCACATGGTCCAGCCTTTCTTGCCAGAGGTGTCAGAGGGCGACAAGCGCATCGTCTTAGTCGATGGCGAATTTGCGGGCGCAATCAATCGCGTGCCGGGCGAAGGTGAGTTTCGTTCTAACCTAGCGCAAGGCGGCTATGCGGAGGCCGCCAGCTTGACGCCGCGAGAGCAAGAAATCTGTGACGCCATGGGGCCAGAACTGAAACGGCGCGGGCTGGTTTTTGTCGGGATCGATGTGATTGGCGGCAAGTGGCTGACAGAAATCAATGTCACCTCGCCCACAGGCATTGTGGC
>CAZTFZ010000039.1:0-12376 GCA_964613105.1 uncultured Porphyrobacter sp.
GAAAAGCGCGCTTGGCATGCTGGCCGATCGTCTTGGCGCGGGGTCACTGACGTTAATTCAGCCAGCGTCGGGATAGAGCTTGATCATCCCGGCCATGGCCTTGGTTACGAGCCGTTTCCCGATGCGCAGATCGACGCGCTATTGCCGCTCTTGGCGCGGATCGTGAAGCAACATGATATTCCGCGGGCCAATGTGGTTGCCCATTCCGATGTAGCGCCTGCTCGCAAGACCGATCCTGGCGAGCTGTTTCCATGGGAGCAATTGGCGCAGATTGGGCTGTGCCTTCCCACTCCTAAGGCGCAATTGGGCGATCCGTTTGACAATGACGGAGCGTTTTTTCTGGCTTTGGAGCGCTTTGGCTATGACATTAGCGACGAGCGCAAAGTGGTCGAAGCCTTCCAGCGCCGTTGGCGGCCGCGCAATATTGACGGTGTGATCGACGCAGAGTGCCGCGCCATTGTGTTCCAGCTTTTGCTCGAGCGCGACCGAGGGGATGCGCGCTAGTCTAGTCACTTGTTCCTCTTTCCTGAATTTCGCTTAACGGGCCCATTTTGACTGGGTTAAGGCGCGTTCACCATAATGGTTCGATCATTATTTAGAGGGGGATTAGCATGATTAAGAAACTATCTGCCGAATTTTTCGGCACTTTTTGGCTAGTGTTCGGGGGCTGCGGATCGGCAGTCTTGGCAGCCATGTTCTTAACGCCTGAGCCGGGCGCAGTTCAATTGGGTATCGGCTTTGTTGGCGTTTCACTGGCTTTTGGCCTGACGGTTATGACAATGGCTTACACCGTGGGCCATATTTCTGGTGGCCATTTCAATCCTGCGGTATCGCTAGGCCTCGCGGTGGCCGGACGTTTTTCCTGGGCCGAGCTCATCCCTTATTGGATCGCGCAAGTGGTCGGCGCGTTTGTCGCATCTGGTGTGCTGTTTGTGATCGCAAGCGGAGCGGCTGATTTCAGCGGTGCTGGCGGCTTTGCCTCCAACGGGTTCGGTGATCTTTCGCCGGGTGGTTACTCGATGATGGCGGTTTTGGTTGCAGAAGTTGTGCTTACCGCGATGTTCCTGATCATCATTTTGGGATCAACTTCGCCCAAGGCTCCTGCAGGTTTTGCGCCGATTGCAATCGGTTTGGGCCTGACGCTCATTCACCTGATTTCAATTCCGGTCAGCAATACGTCTGTAAACCCTGCGCGGTCTACTGGCGTGGCGTTTTATGCTGAAACCGCTGCTGTGCCGCAATTGTGGCTGTTCTGGGTTGCGCCTCTCGTGGGTGCGGCCATCGGAGCGGTTATCTACAAAGCGCTGCTTGCCGACGAAGGCTAAGCTAAGCACTCACATTTTGGTGAAATTGCGCGGGCGGCTTCCCTTGGGAGGTCGCCCGTTCTATATGGTGCAGCGTCAGGGGGCTGGGCAGCCGCGTGTGAGCAATTCCTTTTGGGGTTGTTTGGGCGAGGAAAGTCCGGGCTCCACGAAACACAGGTGGCGGGTAACGCCCGCCCGGCGACACATGGTTTTGCTTGCAAGGCCGGTGGAAGCCGAGGGATAGTGCCACAGAGAGCAAACCGCCGATGGGCGCCTTTGGGCGTCTCAGGCAAGGGTGAAAGGGTGCGGTAAGAGCGCACCGGGCGGCTGGTAACAGTCGCTGCATGGTAAACCCCACTTGGAGCAAGGCCAAATAGGGATAGCGCGCCGTATCACGGCCCCGAGTTCAGGCTTGAGGTAAGATCGGCAGGGGTGTTTCGCCTCTAGTGCAAACTGCGACTATCCGGGTTGGCTGCTCGAGCTGCGGAGCAATCCGTAGCCCAGATGAATGGCTGCCGCTGCGCTGGCTGGTCCCCCCTCGTATAACTTGGCGGGGATACCGTTCGCAGAACAGAACCCGGCTTATGATGCCCCCTGACATATTCGCTATGATTTTTTCATTGCATTTTGCCACTGATCCTATTCAAGTTGCGGGCGTTGCGATCTCGCGATTGCGCTAGGACATGATTCCCAAATGAGCAGCACTATGTTGCCTATTTAGGAAAGCCAGTTTTTGAAAAAGAGGAAAGCCGCATATGAAAACCGCTATCACCGAAATGTTTGGCATCCAGCACCCGATTATTCAGGGCGGAATGCATTATGTCGGCTTTGCAGAAATGGCTGCGGCCGTTTCCAATGCGGGCGGCCTTGGCATCATTACCGGCCTTACGCTTGGCACGCCGGAAAAGCTCGCCAATGAAATTGCGCGCTGCAAGGATATGACCGACAAGCCTTTCGGCGTGAACCTCACGATTTTGCCGACGCTGACCCCGCCAGATTATCCGGGCCTTGTGAAAGCCGTGATCGAAGGCGGCGTACCAGTGGTTGAAACCGCTGGCCGTAATCCGGTCGAATTGATCGGTCCTTTGAAGGATGCTGGCATCAAGGTGATCCACAAATGCACCAGCGTTCGGCACAGTTTGAAAGCGCAAGACATTGGCTGCGATGCGGTGAGCGTCGATGGCTTTGAATGCGGCGGGCACCCGGGCGAGGATGACATTCCCAATATGATCCTGCTGCCTCGCGCCGCTGATGAGCTCGAAATTCCCTTCGTATCATCGGGCGGCATGGCCGATGGGCGCAGCCTAGTGGCAAGCCTTGCGATGGGCGCGCAGGGTATGAATATGGGCACGCGCTTCATCGCCACCCAGGAGGCTCCTGTGCATGAGAACGTCAAACAAGCGATTGTTGCCGCATCTGAGCTTGATACAAGGCTGGTTATGCGTCCGCTTCGCAATACAGAACGCGTGCTCAACAATGCTGCGGTTGAGCGTCTGATCCAAAAGGAAAAAGACCTTGGCGATGATCTGAAATTTGAAGATATCATCGGCGAAGTTGCCGGTGTCTATCCCAAGATCATGACCGAAGGTGCGATGGATGAAGGCGCGTGGAGCTGCGGCATGGTGGCCGGCCTCATCCATGACATTCCGACCTGCCAAGAATTGATCGACAGGGTCATGTCCGAGGCTGACGCCTTGATCACCGAGCGTCTTGCCGGTTTTCAAGCCGCCTAACATTCTGGCCAAATTTACTGCTTAAGTAAGGAGCTGCTCCAATGCTCAGCAATGCCAACCGTTTCGCCTATAATGAAGATCATGATGCCTTTCGCGACACTGTCCGCAAGGTTTTTGCCGAGCATATGGAGCCGTTTCTTGATCAGCATGAGAAAGAGGGCATTGTGCCGCGCTCTGCTTGGAAGGCTTTGGGCGATGCGGGTATGTTGTGCCCCACAGTGGCCGAGGAAAATGGCGGGCTAGGGCTCGATTTTGGGTTCAACTGCGTGCTCTGCGAAGAGCTTTCCTATATGGGCTCTGCCGCTGGCTTCACTTTGCAGAGCGATATCACGGCCAATTATTTTGAGCGTCTTGGTTCTGATGAACAGCGCGCCAAATATCTGCCAAGCATGGTTTCGGGCGATATTATCACTGCGATTGCGATGACTGAACCTGGTACAGGGTCGGATCTTCAGGGCATTAAGACGACGGCGAAGGCCGATGGCAATCATCTCGTCATCAATGGCTCCAAAACCTATATCACCAATGGGCAAAATGCCGATTGTGTGATCGTGGTGGCCAAAACCGATCCGAGCATGGGCGCCAAAGGAACGTCATTGATCCTTGTCGATGCCGATACGCCGGGTTTTGAACGCGGGCGCAATCTTGATAAGATCGGCCAACATTCGGCTGACACTTCTGAGCTGTTCTTCAACGATGTCCGCGTGCCAAAGACCAATATTCTGGGCACAGAAGGGCGAGGGTTTATCCATTTGATGGAAGAATTGCCGCAAGAACGCCTTGGCATTGCTGTGGCTTCGCAAGCATCAGCGCAGCGTGCTTTTGATGAAGCTGTAAACTTTACGAAGGACCGCAAGGCCTTTGGCCAGACGGTGTTTGAATTTCAGAACACCAAGTTCACCCTCGCAGAACTGAAGGCGCAATTGCAAGTCGGATGGGCGCATCTCGATTGGGCGATCAAGCGCCATTTGGACGGCGAACTGACCACGGATGAGGCGAGCGCTGCCAAATTGTGGCACACCGCTATGCAATGGAAGACATGCGATGCGGCGCTGCAATTGCACGGCGGTGCTGGCTATATGAATGAATACACCATCGCTCGGCTCTGGCGCGATGCCCGTGTGGCGCGGATTTACGGCGGCACGGATGAGATTATGAAAGAGGTTATCAGCCGATCTATCTGATCGCTGCGATCCGGCTCAGGATCCCTTAGGTTTAGCGCAAAGCCAACAATTATTTTGGTCAGCCTGTCGCTTATTGTGAGCGACGGGCCGCTTGGTACTTGCGATGGTTAACATTAGGTTGTTAACACTTCGGTCACCCCCGTGTTATAGGCGGGGAACAGCGGTCCGAATGGAGAACGCATGTTGAGACGAATGGCCATTGAAGTAAGAGCGCTTTGCGCCGCCCCTCGGCTCGCCCATATTCTGTTCGTTTCTTTCGTGTTTGCAGGCGCTCCAGCGCGGGCGGATGTTATGCAAATTGACGCAGATGGCGCTCGCTGGATTGCAGGCGGTTCTGCCGAGGTGCAAAATGGTGCCGTTGCTCAGGCTGCCCCGTTGGAGGCAGTGCCCGAAAATCTGCAAATTCCTGGGCAAATTGTCGCCAATCCAACCGTGACTGACGATGGCATTCCGCCCCAATATCGCGCCAAAGTGGCAGAGCTTGCTGCGCGGTTTGATCTAAGCCCTGCTTTGATTGAGGCGCTGGTTTGGCAAGAAAGTCGCTGGCGCCCGAACGCGGTATCGCATGCTGGCGCTCGCGGTTTGGCCCAGCTCATGCCCGGCACTGCGCGCGAATTAGGCGTCGACCCTGATGACCCCTTTGCCAATTTGGAAGGCGGTGCGCGCTATCTGCGCCAGCAGCTCGACCGGTTTGGTGGCGATTTGGAAAAAGCGCTCGCTGCTTACAACGCTGGCCCGGGCCGCGTTATTCGCGCTGGCGGCATCCCTCGCATTCGCGAGACACAGATTTACGTTGCGGCCATTATGGGCCGCCTATCGAACCATTCGCGGGAGTGACCTAAGTTGAAGCGCCTTTTTACCCTTTTGCCAATTATGGCCCTTTTGCTCAGCCCAAGCGCGGCGCTGGCTCAGGCTGACCCGCAGGGCTCTGGCCCGATTGTTGCAGCGCTCGGCTGGCTACAAGGGACGCTGCTTGGCTCTGTGGCCACTGCAATTGCGGTGATGGCTGTTGCTGCGGTTGGTTTTATGATGCTGACGGGCCGGATGAACTGGCGCTTTGGCGCGAGCGTTATCATCGGCGTATTCATCCTATTTGGCGCAGCTTCGATTGTTGCGGGCATTCAAGGCGTGGCAGGATAGCTTGCGCCAACCATGACCATGCTCACTCGCCATCCTGTGCATCGCTCGCTCACTCGCCCGCAAATGTTTGCAGGCGTGACGATGAACTTTTTCATCATCAATCTGATGGTGACAACAATCGCCTTCCTGATCCTCAAAAGCTATTGGATCGTTCCGGTGCCGATTATCACTCATGCGATCGGCTATTTCGCCTGCCTTAGAGAGCCACGGGTTTTCGATTTGTGGATCACAAAGGTTTCGATGTGTCCGCGTGTGAAGAATTACAAACGGTGGGGTTGCAACAGCTACTCCCCTTAATACGGGCACAAATGCTTGGTTTGCTGCGGGCGCATGTCCCTAGGCACCCACGAGTTGACCATTAACCGCCCAAGGAGGGCATGAAGCAAATGAGCAAATGGATCGGCCCTGCTGCCTGGAGCGCGAAAGAAGCGCGCGCTGGCGACCGGCTGCCCTATGCGCGTTTGCTCGATGGCAGCACAGTGCTGATGCGCGATGGCTCTGTCATGACGGCGCTGCAAGTGCCTGGTCTCCTGTTTGAAACAGAGGATAGCGATGCCTTGAACGCATATGCTGCCACCCGCGAGGTTATGCTGCGTTCGACGCTCGATGCGCGCTTTGTCTTGTGCCACCATGTCATCCGCCGCCGCGTGGACGTTGGCTTGGACGCGCAATTCCCCGATGCTTTGAGCCGTCATATTGATGGCCGCTGGAAAGAGCGTTTGGGCTCTGGTTCGCTCTTCATCAACGACCAATTCATCACGCTCATCCGCCGCCCAGCGCGCGGTAAAACTGGATTGTTCGAGCGGCTCGGCAAGATGTGGAATCGCAATGCTTCCGATGGCTTGCAAGCGGACCCTAAGGATTTGCGCTCATTGAAAGCAGCGGCGGGCGGTCTTGTGGCTGGGCTTCAGCCCTATGGCGCTCAAGTCTTGGGCGATTATGAAAGCCCGCAGGGGCATACCAACAACGAAGTGCTTGAGCTGTTGTCAGCGCTTTACAATGGCGAGATGCGGCCAGTGCGCCGCCCTGAAGAGGATGCAGATATTGGCCATATGCTGCCCTATCGCCGGGTTAGCTTTGGCTTGGATGCGCTGGAGCAGCGCGGTTCTGGCGCGCCAGAATTTGGCTCGATCTTGGGGCTAAAAGACTATCCAGAGGCGACCAGTTCTGGCCTGCTCGATGGCTTGTTGCGTCTGCCCTATGAAATGATCGTCGCTGAAAGCTATGCTCCGACAGAGCGGCAGACAGCGCGGGAGCGGATGGATCTTGCCATTCGGCGTTTGAAGTCGATTGACGAGGAAGCGGCCGCTGAACGCGCTGATATGATGGCCGCGCGCGATGCCTTGGGCAACGGCACGGTTGGCTTTGGCGACCACCATTTGACCGTGATGATCCGCGAGCGTGATCTTGCGCGGCTCGATGATGCGAGCGCGGCTTGCACTGCGGCCTTGTCTGACACTGGCGCGATTGCCGTGCGCGAAGACACCAATTTAGAGCCTGCCTTTTGGGCGCAATTCCCTGGCAATGAGGCCTATTGCGTGCGCAGCGCGATGATCTCTAGCGCCAATATGGCAAGCTTTGGTTCCTTCCATGGCTTTGCTTTGGGGCAAGCGGGTGGCAATCATTGGGGCGATGCGGTCACTCTGCTTGAAACGACCAGCGCGACACCGTTTTTCTTCAACTTCCACCATGGCGATCTGGGCAATTTCTCAGTCATCGGCCCCTCTGGTTCGGGCAAGACCGTGGTGATGAATTTCCTCGCAGCCCAAGCTCAAAAATTTAGCCCGCGCACCATTTTGTTCGATAAGGATCGCGGTGCAGAGGTGTTTATCCGCGGCATTGGCGGGCGCTATGATGCGATCCGTTCGGGCGAGCGGACAGGCTTTAACCCCATGTCCTTGCCCGATACGCCGTCAAACCGCGCGTTCTTGCGCGAATGGCTGGGGGCTCTGCTAAAAGCGGACGGACCAGAGGAAGAGGCGACCATCGCTCAGGCTGTGAATGCGGCCTATGCCAATGACAGCTCGCTAAGGCGTTTGCGTCATTTCAAAGAGCTTTTGTCAGGCGCGCGACGCCCTATGCCGGGTGATTTGGCGGATCGTCTTGGCGCTTGGATTGGCGAGGGAGAGCATGGCTGGCTCTTCGATAACGAGATCGACAAGCTCGATATGAGCGAGCGGGTTTTGGGCTTTGATATGACCGCCCTGCTCGAAAACCCGCGCCTTCGCACGCCGGTGATGATGTATCTCTTCCACCGCATCGAAGAACGCTTGGACGGCAAGCCGACGATGATCTTGATCGACGAGGGCTGGAAGGCGCTCGATGATGAGGTGTTTGCCGCGCGCATTCGCGATTGGCTCAAGACCTTGCGCAAACGCAATGCGCTGGTCGGGTTTGCGACGCAAAGCGCCAGCGATGCTTTGGAAAGCCGAATCTCAACCGCTTTGGTAGAGCAAACCGCGACCATGATCTTCATGCCCAATAGCCGCGCGAAACCAGAGGATTATTGCGACGGCTTTGGCCTAACGTCTCATGAATTGGCGCTCATCCGCAGCCTGCCAGCGCACAGCCGCTGCTTCCTTGTGCGGCAACCCGATGCAAGCGTCGTTGTGCGGCTCGATCTGTCGGGTGCGCCCGAAGTTCTGACCGTTCTGTCTGGCCGCGAAAGCACTGTGCGCAAGCTCGATCATGTGCGCGAAGTGGTGGGCGATGAGC
Source organism: uncultured Porphyrobacter sp. (assembly GCA_964613105.1). Lineage (GTDB taxonomy): Bacteria > Pseudomonadota > Alphaproteobacteria > Sphingomonadales > Sphingomonadaceae > Erythrobacter. Next base: position 8,077 of record CAZTFZ010000039.1, read on the forward strand.
CTGCCGATTGGTATCCTTCGCTCACTGGCAGCGTTTGGCCTGATGTTGGCGAAGGTTCAGGACTCGCTTCTGCACCCACCGATCCAGACTATAGGCTGGCTGCTGAATGACGCCCGCTGGCTGCCAAGATGTCGCCGGTGAGGTGGGCAATGGCGTAGCAGCGGCCCTGCGCGCGGTTGATTGCGCCGCAAGCGAAGTGACCGCGACGGCCTTTGGGCGTTTGTTCGCGCCGGGCGGGCAGATGGCGAGTGTGCTCACCATTTTGCTGACGGTTTACGTGGCGATCTTTGCGATCCAATTGATGACGGGTCGCGGCGGGCTGGGCGTTCGTTCGCTTACTCCGCGGATGATCACAATTGGCCTTGTTTTGACCTTTGCAACGAGCTGGGTCGCCTATCAAAGCGTGGTTTGGAACCTTGCGATTGGCGCGCCTGATTATATTGCCACGATCCTGACCGGCGATGATGGCTCTGCCACCGAAACCTTTGCGCAAAAAATCGACATTGTGTTTGTCGCCATTCAAGAGGCGAACGGAGCGCAAAACGACTTTGGCGCTTTCACGCCCGAAGGCTTGATGTGGATGGGCGCTCTGTTGTTTATGCTGGGCACGGTTGGCCTGTTGGTGACCGCCAAAGTGGCGCTGGCATTGCTGGTCGCATTGGGACCGATTTTTGTTGTGATGGCCTTGTTCAACGCGACACGCGGCATGTTTGCAGGCTGGATTAAGGGCGTTGTCCTGCTCGCCATTGCGCCGCTATTTGCCGTGCTTGGCGGAGGGCTGATGCTAGAACTCGCCGTGCCGATTTTGGCCTCGCTTGTGGCCACTCCGGGCCAAGTTGATCCGCAGGCAGCGATGGCATTCTTTATGATCGGCGCAGTCCATATGGCGCTCATGTTTATGGTGCTCAAAGTGGCGACCACTATGGTCAGCGGATGGAGCGTGTTTGGCCTTGCATCCTCAAGTGATGATAAGAGCAGCGATCGACCGATTGTTGCGGCTCCCATGGCAGCACCTGCTCCAGCAGCCATGTCGCCCGCGCAACAAATGACCGCTGCCACGCAGGCTGCGCGCCGCATTGATGTGTCGGCTCAGCCTGTTGCCGCTGCTGCCAATGACGCAGGCGTAGCTGCCGGCGCTGCGGGAGGAGCGACACAGCGCACAACCAAGGTTTATGCGAGCACTTCAGCCAGCGCTCAGGCGCAGCCGCTTAATACCGGCCCCTCGCGCGCCCAAGGCATTGGCAGCCGGTTCCGCAAGCCCGCTTCGCCTGCAAATTCCCCCAAATCTGCGCGCCCAATGGAGAAAACCCAATGATCCGGCTTCCAGCTTCGATCAATCCTGTTAGGCCTTTCATCGCCTTTGCTCTCTTGCTGTCGTCCATATTGGCAGCAAATACGCTCGCGCCAGCGCCTGCCAGCGCGCAAGACCCGCGTTTGGTTGAGATCTTTTACAACCCCGCCAGCGTGACTGTAATCAGGGGCCGGGCCAAAGTGCAGGCAACGATTATGTTTGGCGATGATGAAGCGATTGAAAACGTCGCAATCGGCGATTCCACAGCATGGCAGGTCACCCCGAACAAGCAGGCAAACTTGCTGTTTGTGAAGCCATTGGCCACCCGCGCCGTCACCAATATGACCGTTGTGACCAGCAAGCGCACCTATCTGTTTGATCTTGTCGCAAGCCCGCGCTCTCGGCCTGTCTATGTGGTCCGTTTTGCCTATCCTGATGAGCCTGAGGCTCCGCCGCAGCTTACCGATGCGCGCAATGATGTAGAACGTCAGGCCACCACTGATCCGCGCGCCGTGTTGGACCCAGCTGCGCTCAATTTCGATTGGGCGAAGAAGGGCGAGGAAAGCCTTTTCCCGGTGCGCATTTTTGACAATGGTGAGGCTGTGTTCCTCTCTTGGCCCCAAGGCAAAGCGGTTCCTGCGATCCTGATCGAGGATGCCAAAGGCACAGAAGGACCTGTCAATTTCACCGTTCGCGGCGATACGATTGTGGTCGATGGCGCCCCGCGCCAGATCATCCTTCGTTCGGGCAAGGAAAGCGCAAGGCTCAGCAATAATGGGCCTATCCGGCCAGACCCCATTCAGAGCGTTGATCCATCGCTCGCCAGCGCAGGAGTGCAATAATGCGATTAGCGATGCGACTGCCGCAAAACACGGCCGCCGAAGGGCCAGCCAATGATAGCGACCCACGCGACAGCACAGAGGCCGAGGTCATCGATCTTGCTTCCCGCAATGCCTACCCTGCTGTTTCGCAGCGCAAAGGCGTTGCCGACGGCTTGGGCATGGTTGCTGGAATTGCGCTTGTCGCAGGGCTGGGCCTTGTGACCTTGTGGAGCATGAATTCAGCTCGCCTTGCAGAGCCGGAAAGCGTTGGCGCTCCCTTGCCAGAAGCGCAGCCTCTACCAGCGCCTGTTGCTCAGCCTACTCCGAGGCCACAAGCTGTAACGGCTCCTGCACCTGTTGCCCCGCGCGATCCTGCGCCAGCGCCGGTTTTGGCGCGCGCTCCGCAAGTGAATGCTGGGCCAATTTCAAACCCCTTCTCCAATCCGACGGTTGTCTTTGATTCAGGCGCTGCTCCTGCTGCGGCCACTGCCGCTGGCGCTCCTGTAAGCGCACCCAATGCGCCTGCAACGCCTGCAAACTCTGGCAATTCGTCGAGCGACTTTGCAAGCCGTATTGGCGGTGTGGGCGGCGCGGCAGCGCAAGCTCAACCCATGACTAACCCCTCGACCACTGTCACGCAGGGCACGCTTATTCCAGCAATCCTCGAAACCGCGATTGACACCAATGTGCCGGGCTTCGTCCGCGCTGTGGTGAGCCAAGATGTGCGCAGTTTTGATGGCACAAAGGTTTTGGTCCCGCGTTCAAGCCGTTTGATTGGCCAATATCAATCGGGCCTGCAAAATGGCCAGAAGCGCGCTTATGTGATTTGGACGCGGCTCATCCGGCCCGATGGTGCTTCTGTTAATCTGGCCTCGCCCGCGATCGGCTTTGACGGCACAACGGGTCTCCAAGGCGAGGTAAACTCGAACTTCTTCAGCCGCTTTGGCTCTGCCTTGCTATTGTCTGTCGTTGGCGGATTGGGCGCGATTGCATCGGGCGGCACATCGGCTGTTATCTTGGGCGGCGCAGGCCAGTCTGCGGCCAGCGTTGCAGCCCAGCAAGACGGCCAAGTCGGCCCAACGGTGCGCGTGCGCCAGGGCGAGCCGATCCGTATTTTTACAGCGCGTGATCTCGACTTTACGAGCGTGAACTAAGCGAGCCCTTTTTGCATGAGCGCGGACATTCACTCTATTCCCTCTGATGGATCGGATGAGGCTGGTATAGCCCTCCGCGATGAGACGCCTGCGAGCGTTTTGATCGATGGCGAACGCAGCGTCTATCTGGATGCGTATCTTGCGCCTTTTCGTGAATGGCTCGACCGCGATACGGTGACCGAAATTATCGTCAATCGGCCCGGCGAGATTTGGGTTGAAGATGCTCTCACCCCCGGCATGCAGAAGATCATGCGGCCTGAGATTGATGACAGGCTTGTGCAGCGCTTGGCAGAACAAGTCGCTCGTGTGTCTCACCAAGGGATCAACCGCGAGCACCCGCTCTTGGGCGCGACCCTGCCCGATGGCGCTCGCGTGCAATTTTGCGGGCCCCCTGCAGCGCGCAAGCATTGGGTAATGGCCATTCGCCGGCACAGACGCCTCGATCTGCCGCTCGATGCCTATGACACAGGCCCCTTAGCGCCGCCTGTCGCAGCGCCATTGCCCGATGCTCAGCAAGAGCCGATAGCCTTCTTGCGCGAAGCGATTGCCCAGCGCCAAACGATCCTTGTGTCTGGCGGCACTAGCACGGGTAAAACGACCTTTTTGAACGCCATGCTTGGCCAAATTCCTGCCTCTGAACGCGTGGTTCTGGTCGAGGATACGCCTGAGCTGAAATTGCCGGGCGAAAACGGCGTTGGCTTGGTCGCAGTCAAGGGCGAGCTTGGCGAAGCGAAAGTGACCGCTAACGAGCTTCTTCAAGCCGCCTTGCGCCTGCGTCCCGACCGCATTGTCTTGGGCGAATTGCGCGGCGCGGAAAGCGTTAGTTTCCTGCGCGCTATCAACACCGGCCATCCGGGCAGCTTCTCAACCATTCACGCCAATTCGCTAGGCGGCGCATTGGAGCAACTGTCGCTCATGGTGATGCAAACGGGCATTGGCCTGACGCGAGCAGACACAATCGCTTATGCCGCCAGCGTCATCGACGTGCTCGTGCAATTGGGCCGCGATGCAAATGGCAAACGCGGCATCACCCA